>JAITFV010000294.1 GCA_031281115.1 Oscillospiraceae bacterium
ATAATCTTCTAATAAACTTTTCTGATTAATAATAGAATTGCTATCGCCTTGTAATTCATCGTCACGGGAGAGCCTTTCATATAGAGCCGTGATTTTTAAATTTGACTGTCTGTTCATAATGAACCTCTTTCCACAGTCAAACTCGCTTGCAACTTTATTCTATCACATTTACTATAATCTGTCAAATACTTTTTCATTTCGCTGCCTCTCTTTTAAGAAGCCGCATGATTTTGTCGTTAATCGTTTCCTTGCTTGTATCGCTGAAATAGACATTAACCTCATAAATCGTTGACTTAATTTTCTTAGTGAAACTGGCTTTGCTTTTCGGGGGTTGGTTGTTTGCGTTTAATTGCGTCATTAAATACCTCTCATTCTTTATAATAGCAGTCAATTTGACCGTTAGATTAAACCGTCACTAAATCAAAGACGGTTGCCGATTAAATAGCAACATATCATTTTGTTATGTCGCATGATAAGTAATCATCAAAATGATGATTACTTCTTGATTTCGTAGCAACAAGCATAGTACAGGCTTTATTTAGTGTCGGGGAACTTTCTGAATCGCCTCCCGATTTGCCCGGGCGATACATATCCTCCGCAGGTTGAACTTGTTTCAACCTACCAACCGTAGATATGCAACGGTCATATTATTGCTGTCATATTTATCATATCGCATTACACATTGACATTGCAAGCCTTTTGTGTTATGATGTAAGGAATGTGAATACTACATTTATAGTATTCCTGTATGTTGCATATTGGAGGAGTAGCATGATATATGAGTTTAATCTAAAAAATCCTGCTTTTGACAGGGTTGTGTTTCTGCTGACGGTCGATAAAAAGAAAATGTCCGAGCGTGTTATTATCGGTGAAGCGGGCGAAGTTCGGTTACGGCTTGAGCGGAATATCGGCGATTTTTTCTATGATGAAGTACGTCCGATTGGTAGCTTGCTGTTCAATTTTGAAACCAATCCCGAACGAGATTGGAACGTAAACCTCATGCAAATTTATGAAAAAGGCTTTAAGATTCGGTTATCGGTGAAGTCAGTGCCAAAAGCACTAAATCAGTGCATCAACTTTCTTCGTGGAAAATACGAAAACGGTGAGCCGTCTGCTATGTTCGCTGCCATCAGAATATGGGAAAATTATTTAAGGTGCTATAACATCAATCATGGAGCGGATATATTCAAGGATAGGTCTGCTATGCTTTGTAAGCCGTTCCATGCTCTAAGCGAATACAAAGCATGGGAATTAGAAGCAGTCAACGCCTTGCAAACCGCCTTACACGCAGAAGAAAGCCAAGTCGAGTTATGGTATCCTGTAAGCAAGCGACCTTTCGAGTGCGTTGTCACTTATTCTTCTTTTCTGACGATTATCTTTTATTATCTGAATAAAATAGAAGAATGGGGGTTAGTATTTCAAGAGTGTAAAGTCTGTGGGAGTTATTTTCTTACGAAAAGCCGCCACTTTGAATTATGCGGTGACGAGTGCCGGAAAGCACAGGCGATTGAAGCAAGGCGGCAGTTTGACGAGCGGAATAAAGATGAAAAGGTGGAAGCAATTTATGAAAATCATTATCAATATTGGTATAACCGACTGCGAAGATTAAAGAAAAGTAATGCCGCCGAAGCTGATATATTAGCGTTTACGAATATATTTAATAAATTTCGCAAGGAAGCAGTCAAGCGAAAGAATGAAGTCAAGAGCGGCAAAATGAAGCTATCAGCGTTTACCTCATGGCTTGCCGAACAGCAGAATATTGTTGACGGTGTGGTGAAGCGTGGCGGTGAGAAGTGGAAATAATCATCTCTCTTGTTTGTCCCCCTGAGGTGATGAACCTTTCTCCTTTAACGCTGTAAAGCCGTGTTTTCCGTGCTAAAATGAGCGGCGCGATGTGGGGCGAACTCACATCATCTCCCCCATCTCGCCCCCATCGGCAACCGCCCGCAAGCACGGAAATGAAAAGCAGTCAAGGAATAGCGATAAAAAATATTTTCCCGAGCATAAGGAAAATATTTTTTCGCCCTTGACGGCTTTTCAAGCGGCTGATAATTAGAGCAGATGGTTCAAATTCTATTCTTTACAAATTCAACAAGATGTGATACAATAACTTAAATTATTGTAAAAATAAAAAACGGCACTTTAAAAATGCCGCCTTTGAAATATTCAATTATACATCACCACCATTACATATTAAATGCTCGTACTAATTCCATTGGAATTAGTACCTAACTCATATTGCAAGCGAGTTGACCGCATTTGTAATATTGAAGTTGAAATACTTCTCTATCATCATACATCAAACGTAGACTCAGTAACGTACCTAAACACGCTCACAGATCCGTTTTCATTGCCCTGCCGTTTGATTCTTCCGAGGCGCTGTTCGAGGTCTGTAGTACCAACTCAACGGACATATTCCTATTTCCCTAATTCACCCACGAATTTATAATAAATGCAAACCCTCTGAACTCGCTCGCCGTTTATAACCTCCGCTTCGTCAACCGATATTTTCTCAATCAGCCGATTAAGCAAAGCGGCATCAAGTTCGGTAATTTCCGCATATTCCTTAATACTCTGCACAAACATCTCCGCGCTAATCATATCAGCCTTATTATCATCAATGCTCTGTTCAAGCACATGGATTTTATTGTCTAATTCCGCTTGCTCCTGTTCATAACCTGCCGACAGCTTTCTATAATTCCGCTCGGTTATAGCGTCATTCGCCCTGTCCTCGTACAGCTTGGTGAAAAGTCTGTCAATTTCATTAAGCCTCGCTCTCGATTTAGCAAGTTCTTTTTTGGCTTTGTCGGCTTCGTTCTTGGTATTAAGGTTCAATTTCTTCATAATCCGCTCCAATATTTTCCTATCGTTTGAAAGTGCCGCCTGTGCGTGTTTCTGAATATCGGCAAGTATTGTATCATGCATAACTCGCGCTTCGACTGTGTGCGATGTGCAAGCTGTTTTTCCATAAGTCCTGTAATGATTACATTGATATAGAATACAATCAATAACTTTGGGACGCTTACGTCTATTCGCCGCCGATGCAGATAACGCATAACCGCAAGTACCGCATTTTATAAGCCCACTGAAAATATTATTGTAGCCGAAATCACCCATTTTGCCTTTTCTGCGGCTCGTAATCAGTCTTTGCACAAGTTCCCATTCATCAGGCTCTATAATCGGTTCGTGCATATTCTCAACCACAAAATACTTGTCGGGGTCGTACCGCCACCGCTTAACGCTTTTCATTGAAACCGTCGGGCGTTTCTGCCCTGCGATGTGTCCGGCGTAAGCAGGATTACGAAGAATATCTCTCACTGAATTATTACTCCAAAAATAGCGGTCATCTTCTGTTTCGAGTTTGCAATTTGCCATATTATGCCCGTTATCATAGGCAACTGCGGCAGGGCGCGGGATTTTTTCATCGGTCATTATTTTACGGATTTTCGCAATGCCTAACCCCTCTTTGGCGAGCGTAAATATTTTCCGCACAACAGGCGCATAACG
>JAITFV010000261.1 GCA_031281115.1 Oscillospiraceae bacterium
TTCGCTTTTTAAGTTAAAGGGGCTTGCGCTGTTGCGACAGCGCCCGCTGCGCTCACGCAGCGGAAACCCGTTTAAATTGAAACTGTGGAACAGTTTTCAATTTAAACGATTATAACTTAAGATTTTGTATATCTTAAATTAAACGAAGCGAAGCATTATGAAAAATTTTGCCTTGTCTGATAACAAAAATACAGGTCAGATGTCAAGTTTATTTCTTGGCAATCCCTTAGAAACGGCAAGGTTTAATCGGGGTAATATTCTCTGTTGGTGAAGAAAGGGCTAATGAAAATATGAAATTACACATCGGCTGCGGCGAAAAGTTTTTGCTCGGATTCAAGCATATGGACATCATAGAACACCCTCACATTGATTACGCAGGCAATGCAGGCGATTTATCATTCCTTAAAGCCGGAAGCGTCGATGAAATCTACGCCTGTCACGTTCTTGAGCACTTTAACCGCAACGAGACCAACGATGTTTTATCAGAGTGGAGCCGCGTACTGCGAAGCGGCGGTACGCTTAGGATTTCTGTCCCTGACTTCGGCGCAATCGCTGCAGAATACGCAGCTAACAACGATTTGGATTCTGTGCTGGGATTATTGTACGGCGGTCAGAATTATAAATACAACTTTCATTATCAAGCATATGATTTCAACAGATTAGAATCGCTCTTGGAAAAAGCGGGTTTCACGAACGTATGCAGATATAATTGGCAGGAATTTCTTCCCGCCGATTATGATAACTACAGCCGTGCATATCTTCCTCACATGGATTTTCAAAACGGCAGATTAATGAGCCTCAACATTGCGGCAGCGAAGGGATAAGTTTGAAAGATTTCTTTCAAACCCGTCGGTTTGTGCTTCAAAAACGAACTCGGCATAAATCCTCCTCAAGAGGAAGGAATGGTTATAATTATGGATAAAAGCGCAAAAATATTCATAGCGGGACACAGAGGTATGGTCGGTTCAGCAATTGTACGTGTTCTGGAGAAAACCGGCTACGCTAATATCATAAAGAAAACACGCCGCGAACTTGATTTAACCCGGCAAAAAGATGTAGAAGATTTTTTCGCCGAGGAAAAACCCGACTGCGTATTCTTAGCAGCAGCGACAGTAGGCGGAATATTGGCTAACATGAAAAATCAGGCAAGTTTTCTGACAGAAAACTTGCAAATTCAATGTAATGTCATTAACAGCGCATATTTAAGTAAAGTCAAGAAGCTTCTCTTCCTCGGCTCATCCTGTATATTCCCGAAGGAAGCGGAGCAGCCGATTTCCGAATCCGCGCTGCTTACAGGTTTGCTTGAGCCTACTAACGAAGGCTACGCCATCGCAAAAATCGCGGGATTAAAACTTTGCGAATATTATAACAGGCAGCAGGGTGCAGATTTTATAAGTCTCATGCCTTGTAACTTATATGGTTATAATGATAATTTTGACCTTGAAAATTCTCACTTTCTGCCCGCTCTTATTCGTAAATTCTATGAAGCAAAAAAAATTAACGCAGACGCAGTTACTGTTTGGGGAACCGGAAAAGTATACAGAGAGCTGCTCTTTGTCGATGATTTGGCAAGAGCCTGCGTTTTCGTTATGAATAATTATTCGGGAGCAGACTTTTTGAATGCGGGATACGGCGAAGACTTCACTATCGCGGAGTACGCCGGGATGGTGAAAAAAATATCCGGCTTTAAAGGTGATGTTATTTATGACACCTCTAAGCCCGACGGAATGTTCAGAAAAATCATGGATTCAAGTAAACTCCGGAGACTCGGTTGGAAGCCGGAGGTTGAACTCGGGGAAGGAATTAAACTCACATATGATTGGTACGCAGCATGGCGGCAAAAAGACAACTGAAGCGGGTCGCTTCGTTTTAAAACGAAGTTATTCTCTGTTGGTGAAGAAAGGTTTAAGAAAATATGAATGTAGTTCTTTTATCGGGCGGTTCCGGCAAGCGATTATGGCCGTTATCGAACGAAATGCAGTCAAAGCAGTTTTTAAAGCTGCTTAAAAATGACGATGATGTTTACGAATCAATGGTTCAGAGGGTCGTGCGGCAACTGACATCGGTTCACAAAAAAGCAAATCTGTTCGTGTCGTGTAATATGAGTCAGGAAGATATTGTGAAACGGCAGCTCGGAGCTATTGAAACAATCTTAGAGCCGTCAAGAAGAAATACTTTTCCGGCTATCGCGCTTGCCGCAGCGTATTTACATTTCGAGAAAAATCTCGACAGAGAGCAGGTTTTTGTAGTTTGCCCGATTGACGTTTTCGCCGAGAGCGAATACTTCGAGCTTTTAAAAAATACCGCAGAATTAGTCGGGAGTAATCAGCATAACATAGGTTTAATGGGTGCGCTCCCCTCCTATCCCTCCGCAAAGTACGGGTACATCCTCAGAAGCGGCGGCGTTGTTTCAGGATTTGTTGAAAAGCCGCCCGAGAGCAAAGCGGCAGAATTAATAGCCGGCGGAGCGTTATGGAACTGCGGCGTTTTTGCGCTTAAAATCGGTTATGTTCTCGATATTGTTAAAAAATATATTTACTCCGACAGCTTTGAAAGCGTTTTTGAGCAGTACGGCGAACTGCCGAAAATTAGTTTTGACTACGAAGTGGTTGAAAAAGAAGCGTCCATCGGCGCGGTTACTTACGGCGGTATATGGAAAGACCTCGGAACATGGAATACCCTCACCGAGGAAATGAATGATAGCAATGTCGGCAGCGTACTCGTTTCCGAAAACTGCAAAGACACTCATGTACTCAATATGCTGAACACCCCCGTTATTGTGCAGGATATTAATGACGCTGTAATTGTTGCGAGCCATGACGGAATTTTAGTAAGCAGCAAACAAGGCAGCTCTTTTATGAAGCCGCTCGCCGAACAGATTTCTCAGCGCCCTATGTATGAACAGCGGCGCTGGGGCGATTACCGCGTGTTGGACTATAAGCAAAACGCAGGAAATTCTTCGCTTGTTAAGCGTATACGCATAGATGCGGGACAAACCATGACCCGCAAATCCTGCGGCAGCCGCAGTGAGGTTTGGGTAGTTGTAAGCGGGAAAGGGATTTTAACAGTAGACGCTGTTGACTCTGTTGTTTCTACCGGCAGCATGGCAGAAATACCGCAAAATGCTGAGTATTCATTTTTAGCCGCAACAGAGCTGGAACTTATTGAAATACAATTCGGAGCAGGTGCGCTTGAGGAAGAAGAGGCTGTATTATAGCCGCGCCCCACAAGCCGCAGAGATTGAGAATGCCTTGCATTTTCAACATTTTAATTTTCTTCTTCTTCGTTAGATTCGTCAGCAATCAATGCTTGTTCAGCTTTACGTTGAACCAGTTTATAGGATTTTAGTTAAATACCTCCATAAGTTTTATATTTCTATTATATGGGAATATCCCATATTTGTCAATAGATAAATCCCCCATAGTGTATAATAACTATGGGGGATTTGCATGAGTGAAAAAATACGAGGGCTTCGAGAAGATAAAGATTTGACGCAGAAGCAGTTAGCGCGGTATTTAAACGTAGACCAATCTACGTATTCCGACTATGAAACCGGCAATTTAAACATTCCGATTGCTGTGCTTGTAAAATTGTCGATTTTTTATGAAACAAGTGTTGATTATCTTTTAGATTTAACCGATAATACGAATCCATACAAACGCAAGAGCGGGGTTTAAATATCCCGCTGTTTTTCATTTTCTTCCATCGGTCTCGCTGTATTTATACTAAAATCCAATAAACTGGTTTATTGGATTTTTGGGAGGGCGCACCCCACAAGCCGCCAGGTATAACCTCAAGAAGTCTGTTAAAATTAAAAGGTTTGGACTTATCCAAACCTTCCTCTTATATAATCGCTCGTTCTCTGGTCTTTCGGCGTTGAAAAGACCTCTATATTTGCGCCTTCTTCTATAAGTTTCCCCATCAGCATAAACGCCACACGGTCAGAAATGCGCGCCGCCTGTTGCGTATTGTGCGGGGAAATAATAATTGTGAACTGCTCTTTAAGCTCAACAAGCGATTCTTCAATCTTCGCGGTTGAAATCGGGTCAAGCCCCGAACAAGGTCGGTCAAGCAATACGACCTCAGGTTCCAAAGCCAGCACCCGTGCAAGGCAAAGCCGCTGCTGCTGCCCGCCCGAAAGGCTCATTGCGGGAATCTTCAGCCTATCTTTAACCTCGTCCCATAGTGCTGCCTGAATCAGCGCCTTCTCCGCTATTTCGGAGAGGGCTTTTTTGCTTCTCTTACGGGCAAGGCGCGGCCCGTAAGTAATATTATCGTAAATCGACATGGGGAGCGGCGTAGGTACATCGAAGACAATTCCCACCCGGCGCCGAAGCTCCGTCACGCTTGAATGTTCGGAAAAAATACTTTGCCCGTCCAATAGTATTTCACCCTCGATTTTTACACCGGGAGTAAGGTCGCACAAACGGTTCAGCGTACGCAGCAGCGTCGTAATCCCGCTGTTCGCAGGTCCGATAATTGACATAATCTCATTTGCGGGAATCCGCAGATTTAGATTCTCGATAGCAAGCTTCTCGCCGTAATAAAAATTCAATTTATTTATATTAATCTTATCAGGCATATTCTCTCCTTACCTGCCTTTCGCTACAAAGCGGTTAATAAGCATATTCGCGACTACATTTATCAGGAATACCAAAATAATCAGCACTGCTGCCGTTCCGTAAGCGTTTCTTGTGGAAAGCCCTTCCATAACAAGCGTATAAAAATGCACAGCCATCGTCTTTGACGAATCCATGACAGAACGCGGCATAGCAAGTTCGACGCCTGCTGTCATAATGAGCGCGGCTGTTTCCGCAACGCACCGCCCGACACTTAAAATCAGCCCGTTCGCAATACCTCGAATCGCAGACGGAACTACAGCCCTGCGTATAGTCTGCCACTTCGTCCCGCCGAGTGAATAGCTCACCTCGCGGTAAGTCACGGGGACAGAGCGGATTGCCTCCTCGGAAGTTCGGATAAGTGTCGGCAGAATCATAATCGCAACAGTCAACCCGCCCGAGAGAATTGACCAATCTAACCCCAGCACGTCAACGAAGAATATGAACCCGAAAAGCCCGTAAATAATTGAGGGTATTCCTGCGAGCGATTCGGTGCAGAAGCGGATAATACGGGTAATAATCCCGCCCCGCGTATATTCGGCTAAGTAAAACGCAGTCCCGACGCCGAAAGGCATCGCAACCAAAACAGCGAGCAGCGTTACCGACAGCGTACCGACAATCGGCGAAGCGATTCCGCCCGCCCGTCCCGAACGGCGCGGAACTTCCGTAAGGAAACTCCAGTTAATTACCGATAACCCGCGGTAAAGAATAAAAACTATAATAAATAAAAGCACGGCAATAACTAACAATGCAACTGCCCAAATCAAGCCCTTGGCGAATTTCTGGGCAGTACGCGGATTCACTCTCATCTACTTAACCTTCTTTCGGGTAATAATCTGCGCGGTAATGTTCAGAATCATGATAATTACGAACAAAACTATACCGGTCGCGAAAAGTGCCTGCTGATGCTGACCGGAGGCGTAGCTCATTTCTATACCTATATTAGTTGTGAGGGTTCTCACAGAGTCTAAAATTGACTCCGGTAAAGCCACGGCGTTTCCGAGTACCATAATAACCACCATCGTTTCACCGACAGCGCGTCCGATGCCTAAAATAACCCCGGCAACTATGCCTGACTTTGCAGCGGGGAGCTGAACCCGCAGAATCGTCTGCCAGTGCGTCATGCCAAGCGCCAACGCCCCTTCTTTATATGTACGGGGTTGTGCTATAATCGAAACCTCGGAAATACTTATAATAGTGGGCAGAATCATAATTCCGAGAACAACAGAACCCGCAAGTATGCTCATTCCCAGCCCCCCAAAATGATTGCTGATTGCAGGGACAATGAAAATCATACCCCAAAATCCGTACACAACAGAGGGAATCCCTGCCAGCAGTTGAATCGCAGGTCTGAACACGGTTCTCATCGGTGCCGGCGCGAATTCAGCCATAAATATACTGCAGCAGATTCCCACCGGAATTCCGATTAATGCCGCGCCGAGCGTAACCGAAACAGTGCCGACAATCATCGGGAAAATCCCGAACTGCCCTTGCCCGGGCGACCAGTTCATACCGAAGGTAAAGCTGAACAAACCGACTTCGGCAATCAGCGGCATTCCGCTGACGAAGATAAAAACAGTAATTATTACAAGCGCGGATATAGTCGATAAGGCAAGCGTAAAGAATACCCCGCCCGATAATTTCTCTCTAATCTTCTTCATCATTTACCCTTCCCCTGATGGAAATTAAACCTTCAGCCATTAGTATTTCCTGCCCTTCATCGGAAAGAACAAAATCAATAAAGTGCCGCGTCGGGCTTCCCGGTTCCGGTTCTTTCGCAGAAACAAATAAAAACGCTCTGAAAAGCTCATACTCGCCGCTCAGAACATTTTTCTGTGTCGGCGCAACGCCGCCTAAACTCAAAGCCTTAACATCGCTCATGCCGGGCTGCGGTTCTGCAAGCCCGAGCGAAATAAAGCCAATCGTGTCCCGGTTTCCCGAAACCAATTGTCTGATTGCGCCGTTAGAATTTTGCACAACCGCTCTCTGCGATATAAACTCGTCTGCCATAACAAGCTCCTGAAACGCGCCCCGCGTTCCCGAACCTTCTTCACGGGCGATGATGTGAATTCTCGCGTCATGCCCGCCGACTTCGCTCCAGTTGGTTATACTGCGGGTATAAATATCACGAACTTGCTGTATTGATAAATTATCGACAGGGTTGTCCGGGTGGATGATAATCGCCAATCCGTCTAAGGCAATCTCAACTGACCATAAATCCTGCTCTTCCTCCGTCAGAGAGCGCGACAGCATACCGATTTCAGCGATTTCATTCCGCACAGCCCTTATTCCTGCCGAAGAACCTCCGCCTTGAATGCCGACAATGTGGTTCGGGTACAGAAATCTATACTCTTCAACTAAAATCTCAACATACGGATGAACCGAGGTAGAACCGGCGGCAATCACGCGGGTGGTTTTTTCTTCACTGCTGCCGTTCTCTGCACATGCAGAAAGCACAGACATCGAAATAATAACTATTGCTGCAATTATCAATCGTTTCATATTCTATCCGAATCTTCCTGTAATATAATCTTCTGTTCTTTTATCTTTAGGGTTGGAAAACATAAGCGAAGTAGCGGAGTACTCGACTAACCGACCGATTTTCTTATCGTCAATCATCATGAACATGGACATATCCGACACTCGAATCGCCTGCTCCATATTGTGCGTGACTATTATAATCGTGTATTTTTTCGCAAGCTCCAGCATAAGCCCTTCAATTTTCATGGTTGATTCAGGGTCAAGAGCGGAACAGGACTCATCCATTAATATAACCTCGGGGTTCACCGCCAAAGCGCGAGCGATGCAAAGCCGTTGCTGCGCTCCCGCTGACAGCTCCTGCGCCGGCTTTTTTAATATATCTTTTACTTCGTCCCACAGCGCGACCTGCGTCAGGCAGGTTTCAGTTATTTCAGCAAGTTTTTCTCTGCTTTTTGTGCCGTGACTCTTTGGTCCCATGATGATATTTTCATAAATACTCACCGGGAATACATTAGGTTTTTGAAAAACCATGCCGATTTTTTTTCTCACATCTACAACATAGGTGTTTTTCCCGTAAATCGGCTTCTTATCAAGAAAAGCCTCGCCTTCAATGCGGGCAGACGGGATTAAATCATTCATGCGGTTAAAAAGCCGCAAAAGCGAAGATTTCCCGCAGCCCGACGGCCCGATAATCGCCGTAATCGCCTTCTCCGGAATCCCCGCCGTTATATCCCCCAACGCATGAAAACTTCCGTAATAAAGGTTTAAATCCTTTGTTTTGATTTTACTTTTCCGGGATTTCCCCATCTTTTGTTTTACCGCCGTTCGTAATATTATTACATTTTTTTACAACCTTTATAAGTATAGCAAAAAAAAGCACACTTTGCAAGTAGTTTAGTACTAAAAAATTTAAAATTATTTAGAATAAAAAATAAAAAATCTATTGACAAACCCAAAATATTATGTTAGAATGACAGTGCTGTTCTAAAGACAGCAGGTGATGACAATGGACAATGTACAATTGACAGTGTACAAATGTGCAGTTATCGTAAATCCTGCCGAGGAATGGGATAATACGAACGGACGCGCACTGCGCGCTCTTGCAAGTATTTTTTCCTTTTCCTGCCGGAAAAGGTTTTCTTGTTTTATACGGACAGTAATAAATATAAGGAGGAACTCATGCCGAGTAAAAAGATTTTACAGGAAAAAGAGCAGTTTGTTGATGATTTAGCTGCAAAGTTAAAGAATTCTGCCTGCGGTGTAATGGTTGATTACATGGGAATTGATGTCACTAACGATACAAAGCTGCGTAAAGATTTACGTGAAGCGAATATTGAATACTTCGTAGTAAAGAACACGCTCTTAAAGCGCGCACTTGAAAAAGCGGGAATTTCAGGCTTAGACGAGCATCTTGAGGGACCTACGGCTATCGGGCTTTGCGCTGATGACTTGATAGCGGCGCCGAAACTGTTGTACAAGCAGGTCGAAGCATCAAAAGGCGCGTATAAAATCAAAGCGGGCTTCATGGAAGGCGCGGCGGTAGACGCGGGTGTAATTGAAGAATACGCGAAACTTCCGAGCAAGGAAGAACTCGTGGCGAAATTACTCTTCATGCTGCAATCACCTATGCAGAGAATGGCAATCGCAATCAGTGAAATCGCAAAGAAAAACGAAGAAGGCGCGGCGTGACGGACAATTAACAATGTACAATTGACAATTGACAATTTACAATTACGCACAAACCTAACAGATTTACACATTTATTAACAGGAGGAAAATAAAATGGCATCAGAAAAAATAACCGCAATGGTAGAAGAGGTAAAAACTCTTACGGTTTTGGAACTCAATGAATTAGTAAAAGCTCTTGAAGAAGAATTCGGCGTATCCGCAGCAGCAATGGTAGCGAGCGGTCCTGCGGCAGGCGCAGGCGCGGCGGCGGCTGAAGAAAAGACAGAATTTGATGTAATGCTCATGGGCTTCGGCGACGCGAAAATGAACGTTATAAAAGCTGTTAAAGACCTCTGCGGTCTCGGACTCAAGGAAGCGAAAGACTTTGTTGAAGCGGCTCCGAGAGCTGTTAAAGAAGGTGTTTCCAAGACCGAAGCAGAAGAACTTCAGAAGAAACTTCAAGAAGCCGGCGCGACTGTTGAATTAAAATAAGAGTTTTCAAATAAAACCCCGTCTTGACGAGAGGATGGCGTAAGAAAATGTTTTCAAAACGGTGTAGCCATAAGGTTACGCCGTTTTCTTTGGTTATTTTGGGGAGCAATAAAAATTAATACAAACACCATGCTTGAGCGCTGTTGCAACAGCGCCATCCCTAAAATCCAATAAACCACAAAGAATTACCTACTGTTTGCTTCCAAAGTAATAATATTTTATTGACAAAAGCATACAAAATATAGTATAATTTAAGTGTGACTTTGAACAAGAAGCGAGGTAAAACATGAGAAATAGCATTATATTGTTGCTTATTGTGGTATTTCTGCTTACAGCTTGCGGCAACACCGAGTCGGAAACATTCCCCGAACCAGAGCCCGAGTTTATGCAAACAGATGAAACGTCCGAATTTGATATTCCCGACTTCATAACTATTAAAAACGAACAAATAAGCACGAGATTAAAAATTCTTGATTTAAATAACATGGAACTCACTGATGTTGATATAGAACCCTTAAAATATATGATTAATTTAACAGAGCTGTATTTATGGGATAATAAAATCTATGATATAACCCCGCTTAGCGGATTGACGGAGTTAACGGTTTTAAATCTGGGAGGAAATGAAATCGCTGATATAACTCCGATAAAAGAATTAATAAACTTGCAAATCCTGTATTTATGGGGAAATAAAATAAGGAATATATCTGCGCTTGAAAATTTAGAAAATTTAACAGAATTACGAATGCAAAACAATCAAATCCGTGATATAACCCCGCTCAGCGGATTAAAGGATTTAACCGAATTGTGGTTACACATAAATATAATCAGTGATTTAACTCCACTTGTCGATTTAACAAACTTAACAACTTTATATTTGAGAACAAATCAAATCCGTGATATAACGCCACTCAACGGATTAATAAATTTAGAAGTGTTATACATACAGTGTAATAATGTTATTGACATATCGCCTCTTGTAGGATTAACAAATTTAAAAGATTTGCGTTTAAACGGGAATTCTATAAGAGACAAGAGCCCCTTAGACGAACTGGTAAATCTTTCGGTAACCATATTTAATTGCGATTGTCATTAGACTTCTTGCGTAACTCGTTTGCGGTAGAATTTTCGGCAAATTTTCCACCCTGCTTCGTTAAAATTTTTCGCAAGGCACGAAGCATTACGAAAAATTTTGCCTCGCGTGACGAAAAAATTTACTCGAAAATCCACTCGCTCAGAGTTACGCAAAAAGTCTATTAAATCAATTTATTATAAGGAGAACCATCATGACCCCAATCGAAAAACTTAAAAAGTGCTACGATAGCATTAAAGAAAGAATCCCTTTCAAGCCGAAGGTCGCGATTATCCTTGGCTCCGGGCTTGGCGAACTCGCTGATGAAATCGATGCCGCCGCAACCATAGATTACAGCGAGATAGACGGCTTTCCGCAATCCACGGTTATCGGACACAAAGGCCGCTTCGTCTTCGGGAGA
>JAITFV010000321.1 GCA_031281115.1 Oscillospiraceae bacterium
TCCACAGTTTCAATTTAAACGGGTTTCCGCTGCGTGAGCGCAGCGGGCGCTGTCGCAACAGCGCAAGCCCCTTTAACTTAAAAAGCGAAACGCTTTTTAAGTTAAAGGACTATATATAAAAATAACGCAAGGTAGCAGTTTCTACCTTGCGTTATAGTTTGATTTAATTTGATTACCTGCGCGGTTTTGTATATGTGAGAGTATCGGGTTTTCTTCCGGGAACATCCGCGTTTTTGTTAAACAAATGCGTGATGTCGTATGTTACGGGAACATCAGCGATTGTGCATACATTCATGCACTTGTTGAGCCAAGAGTGCTTTTTTATCATTTTCCGAATAATTCTAACTGCTGTTGCTCTTTTCATCGGTAAAATCGAATGATAACCCGAACCCTGTTCATGCTCAAATCCGTTTTCTTCTAAAAACTTGCACACATCATCGTAAGACTTACGCCAAGATGGTTTAGGATAATACTTTTCAAGAGCCTTAGTATCCATGTCAAAATGAATACCTTGACGTATTTCTGTTTTATCCATTCTGCCGTCCTTGATACTCAAAAAAATTATCCATCAAGTTTTCTCTTTTGTCGCCCCAATCGAAAACACCATCAGCGATTGCCCCAAGAAGAGTCGGGTCATCACTCACTTCGCCGATAGCCGCGAACAATCTTCCGCAGTCTTTCGGGTCGCCGTTGTCGCTGTATATGCGCCGGTCTTCCCCGCGAACAAGGCAAGGCATATTATATTTTGAGAAAATTCCATCTGTTTCGGCACAAATATCAGCGAGATTGGCTGTCAAAGGGTTGAAATAAATCTCTACCTTAAAGTTTTCTGTTGGCTTCATACTCATAGAGAATACCGCCTTTCGTTTGATTTGTTTATGAATACATTCTACCACGCCACGTCCAAAATGTCAAGGGTTGATTTCCCAAAATAACATAGCAAGGCAGAGTGATTTCTGCCTTGCTATATGAAATTAATATTACTTTTTCTTAGGTTTAGCGAGTGCTGCTTTTTTCACGGGAGCAGCTTTCTTTGCGGGTGTTGCTTTCTTCACTTTAGGATTAGCCACAGCGTCTTTTAAGCCCTTTCCTGCTTTAAAAGCGGGTACTTTTGACGCTTTGATTTTGATTTTTTCCTGTGTCTGCGGATTTACACCGGTTCTTGCGGCGCGGTCACGCACCTCGAAAGCCCCAAAGCCTACCCATGTAACTTTTTCGCCCTTTTTAAGAGTTTCGGTGATGTTGTCAAAAACTGATACGATTGCGGCTTCTGCTGCTACTTTAGTAAGCCCTGTATCCTTTGCTACTGCTGAAATTAGGTCTGCTTTGTTCATTGAACCGTCCTCCATATAATGTGTTTATGTCCTAATTATAACATAAGATAGTTGCCCCGTCAACTATCTTATGTTTCAACGTTCGCCCAGCCGTCCGCACCTTTGGTGCGGCTAACGGCGTGCGGTTGTTATACCACAAAATATCGGTTTGTCAACAGTTTCCATTAAAACAATCACCGCCATATAACTGACGGTGATTGCAAAAATGCTGTGAGAAAGATTATAAATATGATTTTCTGCTACCTCAACCACCCATCAAATCGGTAAGTTCTTCAATTCTTTCTAATGGGAAAGGCGGGTTGCCGAGCGGTTTTAAGGCTATAGACATTAGTTTTAGAGGATTATCGTCAGCAGCACTACGGTTTGAACTTAAATGCCCGCAGATTCTGCAACGGTGGATTATTGCCCACTCTCCGTTTTTCCTCACCCAAACGCAAATTGCCTCCATTGCACCGCCGCAATCTGCTTCACGGTCGCCCGGTTCATTGTCTAAATGTTGACTTGAAAGGCAGTATGGGCAATGATTTCTATGTTCACTCCCCGCGCCGTGCGGCACGACAAGACGATTGCATACTTTACAAGTAAAGCTGTCGTTACAAGCGTTGTTGCGATAATAACCTTTATCATATTTCTTTCTTTTATTTTCCCTGTTCAATGGTTTTCCTCCTGTAATCAGTTGTTAATAATTCAACTTTTCGGGAGGCAGGCGTCGTTAAAACGTACAAACCTCCCGGCTTGACGTTATTTGATTTGTTTTCTTCATATAAAATCTCCTTTAATTATTTTTGAACATAAAAATACCATATAAAGCAACCCCTGCTTTATACGGCAAGAAACAGTTACTCTACGTTCGGTATTCAGTTTAGACCTCAATCACCTTAATAACAATCACAAATTTCAACTCCTCTCTGATAATATGCCTATATAATAACATGGAATTTCTGATTTGTCAACAGTTTACAGGGTTTTTTAGGCTAATACTGCTCCCAGAGCTTCATTTATTTATGCTCCCGACTCTGACAGGATGGAAGCCGTCTGCAAGCTCGGCGATTTTCGGGTGATGGCAAGTGGTTAATGCAGTGTGCTTACCGTCAGGGGAATAAATCCTGCTTGATAAACTCGGTTGCAGACCGTCTGTTCCGTTTCTGCCGGATTTACTGTTTAAGCATAACGGCTCTGCGACCATGCTACGTTGCTTTTTATTACAATAACTAAGCATACCGGCGAGCATTTTACTCTCAGCATCAAAAGCTGTGAAGCCAATTTTTTCCATGCTTGCGCCGTCGATTAAATCAGTGCTGTAAATGTCAATTAATTCTCCCCGCGCTCCCCACGACAAAGGCAAAGGAATTGTTCCGATTCCTCTTTCTCCCGCCGGAGTAGGCGCACGGTCAACTGCTTTGAAATTGATATATGCGCCGGGGCGCGTTTTGTTTTGGCTGCGCCATTGTCCACCTGCTCCCATTTTATACCAAGTCCTTTCCGCACAAATGTGCAATTAAAAGGGGATTATATCCCGATTAATTTATTTTTATTTTTAGGTTCAAAAACTTCCTATGTTTCAATTATAAGATTTGTCGCGAGCGACATTTGTTTGATTTCTTCCATCCGTGCCTTTGTTATCTGAACACGGATATTGCAAAAGTATTGAAGAACGCCGTCAATTTTTTCATAACGCGGGTTGATTATTCTTACAGGTATGTTATCCCACATAATTGTGTTGAATTCCGTGAGCATTTTCAGAGCAACGCCGTCCAACGCTTCTTGAATTGTAGACATTGTTGTTGGGTCGGAAACGTGCCTATAGCGAATATTTACTAAGTATTGCATCCACCAGTATCCTTTGCGCTCCTCATCGGATTGCAAAGCAAGTTGTAAAACAAAGAAATGTGGGAAACGCAGATTTGTAATTTGTTCCTTATACCATGTAACTCCGGGAAACACCCGCATTATTTGCTGACCTAAAGCAGATTTTACGCTTTCTCCGACAATTTCATACGCCATTTATCCGACCCCTTTACTTTTCATAAACTCCAAAAATGCTTTATTATATCGCGCAGGGATTTGTCGCATTATCTCGTCAATCGAAATTGTGAGCATAAACCAACCATTAACCCAGCCGGCACCGCCTCGCGTCTGATGTCCGAATTCAACATGAGAAGAATATTCCATCAAATTAAATATTTCGACAACAAGCATTGTTTGCTTTTGTTCTATAGCTTGTTCTGCGGAAATAGGTGTCGCTGTTATTTCAGGTCTTCCTCGTGATTCCCATTCTTCACGAGTCCATCCGCGAGAGCCGCCGGCTAATTGTTCAAATCGTACCGAACCAATACCCCATGCGTTTAATAACGCTCCCACACCGCGATATGCATCTCCGCGCCCTGCTTGAATTTGTGCTTGACGTTCTTTTGTTTTTGTTATTATCCGTTCTGCCATTTCGAGCAAGAATAATTTCAAAAATTCATCGAAGCCATCAACTGCTTTATGCCAATCTTCAATAAATTTAATGGTGCCGGAAAAATCAAACTCGCTTTTCATACATTTTTCCTCATCGCCATTTGTACGGATTTTCGGGCTTGTTGAACTGTAGGGAAACCAACTCGACCTTTGTAAGTTTCGAGAATCTCTCCCGCATTATCGCATTTATGAGCATAAACATAATCATTGTTTTGGATATCAACTTCTTCATCCATGTGGATAGTCATGCTCACAATAATGGGAGCGGTATCTACTCGTGCAGGGTCCGGGTTATCGCTTGTATTAAAATCAATATGACAAGCGACACCGATATAAATAGGTTCTTCGGGGCGGGTTTGCCCGGTTAAGTAGAGCCATCGGGATTGGTAATCTCCATTTCACGACCGATGTCGATTTTATCTGAATCCATGATTTTTTCTGTGATTTTTCCGTGCCGAATCAAAGGAAAAGCGACAAAAGTTTTAATGTATATGACGATATTCGTGAGAAGTTAGTCAAAAAAGGCATATCCCGTGATGAAATCGTGTTTATTCACGAAGCTAATACCGAAGAAAAGAGAGCCAAATTATTCGAGAAAATGCGTAGCGGCGAGGTTAGAGTGCTGTTAGGCAGTACCGAAAAAATGGGAACCGGGGTAAATGTTCAAAAGCGGTTGATTGCGTTGCATGATTTAGATGCCCCGTGGCGACCGTCTGAAGTAGGACAGACTTTAAGGACACTGGCGAGATGACTGTTGATTACATAGAAAAGGCGCGTTAAATCGCGCCTTTTCCTATATTAACATTTTATCTAACAACGCTTCAAGCGGAGCGAAATCCTTGTCATAAGCGGCTATGTCAGCTTCTAATAGCTCGTCCGGTTGTGCTTCGCTGAAATTAAGCTCGTATCTTGCTCTACGCGCAAGTTCTGTAAAGAAAATCCGTTGTGTTCTGCCATTTCCCTCGCGGAATGGGTGCAAAGTGTTGATTTCACTCATAAAATACGCTATTCTTCTTATAAAATCTTCACGGTTTAAGCCTCGCAACCAGCTTTCTTTCCGCAGTTTCCCGATTATATTCTCCGCATAAGGATAAATCATATCAGCATTGCAAAATTGCGCTTCACCTTTAAAAAAGAATGTACCGCCCCGTATTCTTCCTGCCCAAGAATATATGTCCTCAAAAATAAACCTGTGGATTTTTTGAAGATATTTTAAGTCAAGAGAGCCTTTAAACGGATTAGTGCTGATAAAAGCCATTTTACGATAAGAAATATCACGCTCAAAAATATGCAGCTCCTCATTATCGCGAATATCAAGCCTGTTCATCAGCACTTTTGAATCAGGATAACAATAAAAATCATCACCCTCGTATTCAACACCGCCATATTTATATTTCATGCGCTAACGCTCTTTTCCTTTTAAATTCTTCGATATAATCAGCAACACATTTTTTTACATCTAATTCGCCTGTTACAATTTTCCGACCCACTTCCTCAAGGTCATGGTCGATGGTAAATCCCTCAACTTCCATGCTTGTTTTCGTGTTTTTAAGGATTTTTTCAATTCGTTCTGTGTTCATGTTTGCACCCCCTTACTATAGACCCATTTTATCACAAATCTTTGAGTTTGTCAAGCGAAAGTTTGGTTTTTAACTCTTTCCCCATTAATCTAAAATCACCATGTATAATTATAATAAAAGAAATATGATTTAATTCTTATTGAATTTCTACACTTCCAAGTATTAGATTATTATCAAAATTTAAATCTTCGAGTACGAGATTATTTGATATATCAATCTCGGTAACTTGATTATTAAAAAAATTTAAAGACTTTAGGGCAGGATTATTTGACACATCAAGTGCAGTTAGTTTATTGTCATTAATGTTTAACCCCTCAAGTACAGTGTTTTTTGATAAATCAATTCCGGTAAGTTGATTTTTTCCAAGTGACAGATGTGTAAGCGCGGTATTATTCGTCATGTCAATCTCAGTAAGTTGATTGTTTGTGCATTCAAGCCACCAAAGCGCAAGATTATTCGATAAATCAAGCTCGGAAAGTTGATTGTTATTTAAACTTAAAAAACCAAGTTCGGGATTGTTTGATAAATCAAGCTCGGTAAGTTGATTATTTTCACATTGTAAATTAAGAAGTCCGGGGCTGTCCGAAACATTGAGTCCGGCGAGTTGATTATTGTTGCAAATAAGCCACCCAAGCGAAGAATTATCCGACAAGTCCAGTTCGGTAAGTTGATTATTTCTTAGATTTAACCACATAAGCATGTCGAAATCCGATAAGTCAAGCGAACCTTCCAACTCGATGTCTGTAAGTTTAATAATTACTGCTCTTCTTTCCGGACGGTTATCCCAAAACACTCCGCTCCAAACTAAGTCATCATCATTAACATGATACCACCATTCACTTAAATCAAATTCTTCACCGATATACCTCGATTCGGGGTCAGCAAAATCCCAACCCAGCTTTTCCAAGTTGTCATACTGAAGTGCAAATGCAACAAGTTTTTGATAATCATTGTCGTTAAAACCTTCCGGTGTGAGATAAAAAGCCTGCGTATTTAAAATATCTTCGCTGCTTTGTGAAGTTATATTGATATGTGGGTGGTTTGATTGGAAAGACGTTTCGTCTGCCGCAGGCGGTATAGCCGACAACTGTTCCGATTTCGGCGGTTTTGCAGGGCGGGAAGTAGCGGGTTGCGGTGTCAATATCTCGCTAATAATACATTTTGTTTGCTCGGTAAACAAAACCTTATTAGCGAAGATGTCAAACTGCTCATCAGTAAGCATGGCAAAGTCGGGAATGTGTTTCTCGACAATCCCGCCCCGCTTGCATAGTCGGCGATTCCGCTCCTTTTCTTTTTCCTCTCGCTCGGTTTTCCTTAATGCCTTTCGTTGTTCTTCAAGCTGTCTGA
>JAITFV010000006.1 GCA_031281115.1 Oscillospiraceae bacterium
CCAAGTCTGCAACCTCCGAGCGTGAAATCACCCTACCCGATTTTTTGGTCAGACTGCTTCGTAAATTCAAGGCAAAATCAACAACGGAGAGCGTTCTCAGCTACAAGGGAAAGCACATCGAGCCTCGCACACTGCAAAACCGATTCAAGAAAATTCTTGCATCGGCAGGGATTCGGGATATGCGGTGGCACTCAACACGGCACACTTTTTCTGTGCGAATGTTGGAAACAAATGCGGATATTAAAACACTCTCGGAGCTTCTCGGTCACGCCTCACCTGTGGTTACGATGGGCGTTTATGCACATACGAGCGTGGAGCGGAAGCGTTCGTGCATGAACGCTCTGCCGATCTATTCCTTGTGTTAATTTGGTAGAAATTATGGTCAAAGCCATAAGGAAACACGATTGTACTGCGGTTTTATGAAGGTGTTTCGCAAAAGATATAACATTTGCGAAAATGCGAAAAATCGTCCTACATATGCGAAAATCTATCCGCTTCGAGCGGTGCCGGTTACGCCCTTTACTCAGTATGAGGGCGTAATTGCCACAAGAAATATAAAAGCTAAAGGGGTATCAAAAAATGGCGAAGAAGAGGAAAAATAAAAGGCACTTGCAAGTTCAAAGACCCGTAAATAAAAGTCAACCCAGAGAGGCACAAAGGAATCAAATGCTGACGGATAGAAAAGCACGGAAGACAAAAACTACAATAGCCATTATATCTATAACCGTAACTGTTGTCGCTACTGTTATAACGATCGCCAAAATGGCAGGAAATGAACAGCAAGGACAGATTAACAACAATAGCGGTGTTGTTATGGGCGATGGTAATACTGTGGGTGACATTG
This sequence comes from Oscillospiraceae bacterium, assembly GCA_031281115.1. Lineage (GTDB taxonomy): Bacteria > Bacillota > Clostridia > Oscillospirales > Ruminococcaceae > Ruminiclostridium_E. The sequence goes on from JAITFV010000006.1 coordinate 845, forward strand.
TTCAGAACCAAGTTGGATACATTGACAACAACGGTAATCTTGTGTTTGGTGATGTTAACATAGAAAATTACCAACATTTCGATGGTGTTTCGACTCCTTCAAGAGGCGAACAAATACAGAATTATCTTGACAGAATGAAAGAGATTAGGCTTTCTATGGAGTGTCCCGATGCTGATTGTGGCTTTAAGGGCTTTGATATGCGTTTCGATGGCGACAACACAATAACGCATACTATACTTTATAGACCAGACAGGGATATAGATTTAGAGTCAATGCTCGCTAATGATGAGGTTGACTCTATGTATGCTCGTCATTACACAGACGGAAGACCACCCGTTGTTTTAAGAATTGGTTGCACTGAGTTGCATGACAATATTGCTAGCTTTATACCAAACCGTATAATGCCGTATGCGGTAAATCTTCCACAAGGTATTCGTCTTCGTTTTGAGGCGTTTGACCATGAACTCAACAGAGAATTGGGGAGTGCTGTAATAGTTGTTCAGCGTGAATATGTAAACGAATAACAAAACATAGCTACATTAACGCAAATTATAGTGCATTTCACCCCTGTTATGCCTTGTCTAATCGCTACAAAGAAACAACGCCAAAACGCCGTAAAACAGCATAAACACTTGCTTTTTTGATTGTCGTGTGGTATAATGTGGGTATTGGGCTTGTTTTGCAGGAATCCCGTTTATTCGGGAGCAGAACGAGCCTTGCATTATTATAATCGGGAGGTGTTCGTAATGACGAATATCGAAATACACGATGACTACGGGCAATTAGCACGAGTCGCTTCAGATGAGCAACGAGAGGTCATGGTTAGTGCAGTCCGTAAGCCGTTCGGGAAGATATTTTATGTCCTTCCTCGCTTACAGCTTATACCGTGGAAAAGCTATACTGTTGCACACAGAATGTTGCTGATGTATTTGGCATCGAAAGACTACTATATTCAGTCGGGGATTCCGAGAGAATTAGTAAAACTCGCTGTCGATTCTTTCGGCAAGGTCAAGGGCAAAGCGATTAAAACCAAATTATTGGACTCAATACTGTTTGGGGCAGTCGCATGGCACATTCGCTTTGTGCGTGCTTTTCATCTGCTGAAAGCCGAGTTTGAGGCAGGCAGAAATGTTGAATCGTATGGGTGTGGCAGTGGCATAATCGAGATTTTGGCACTTATCGCATCGGGCAATCAAGAGGTAAAACTCACTTTGATTGACTACGACCATGACGGCATTAAAATCGCAAAGGAACTCGTGGCAATGTTCGGAAAAAACGGCTATGATGTGAGCAACCAAGTGGAGGCTTATGTCGGTGATATTAACGGCTGTGTACCGAAAGCTGAAACTGACACAGTTGTTTCAATCGGATTGGTGCATAACTACTTTTCGCTGACAGAGGCAAACGAAATGATGCGTAGTTGGTTTGATTCGGGCATTACGAGAGTAATTACCGACATCTACTACGATGCAGACGAATCTGATGACGGAAACAACGATGCGAAACTCAAGATTAAGTTTGTCAAGAATGTTTTGGGTTGGAAAGTCGGTGCACCTGACGGACTGCAATTCACCAGTGTGAGAGAATTCGCCGAAAGCCTCCCCGAATATACGATTGATGCTTACAATCACAGCCTTAATGCGACTATGGTTGTGACATTGTCGTGAGCAAAATTGAATACTCGTTCTTTTGGAGCGGGTATTTTCATTGCGATTATGCTTTATGATATACTCTAAATATGCAAGTTATTTCGGGTATTCTAATTTTTGCAGTAGTGATTACAACTGTGCTTGGAATTGGGTTACTTTCTTTATGGAAAAAGAGCCTCCACTCAAGACCACTGTCGATGATGGTTTTGTCAATCTCGTTGTGGGCATTGTTTATTGGACTGTTCCTTTCGGGAATTCTTGAAACTGCTAACGGTTTCTTTGTTCCTGCTTATTATGCTACGGCAGGAATAGCACCGATATTCGCACTCGGTTTTGCATTGTCTTACTCTGTACGCAATAGAAAAAATAGTATTATTAAAAGACTTTTCGAGATTGTTGTTTATACTATTTCTTGTGTTGCGGTTGTGGCGTTTTGTTTCTTCCCTAATTGGTTATTGAAAAGCATTGACTCAACCAACCTCACAGTTGAACTCGGTTTTCATGCAAATGTGATATACACGGTGTTTTTTGCACTGATATGTTTATTAACAGCTATATTTTTAACCGTAAATATGATACGCACGAGAAGAAAAGCAGTAAAGCATGGACTAAAAAAAGTTTTGATTGTTTGGGTAATCGGTGGTGTACTTGGTTCAATATCTAACCTACTGTTGCCGTTTTTCGGTGATTACAGTTTAATTTGGGTAGCACCGTTGCTAATCATGGCTCTTATGATTCCGATGTCCTCAACTTTGGTCGCAACTGTGGAACATTTCAGTTTGCCAAAAACATTCTTTAGGGGATTTATATATTTCGTGTTTGTGTCCGTAAGCACTTTTATTATATTCAGTGCTTCTCAGATTGTCAGCTATTTGGATTTTGCGAGCAAATCGGACATTGAAAGATTTATGAAAATTTCTGTGTCTTTAATGGTGTTGACTCCAATAATATTCCTGCTATTCTGGGCGATGCGAAAAGCCGTCAAAAAGTTAGACTCGGACGGTTTTGACGAAAACATGGTGCTGACTTCTATGTCGCACATCGTTGCGAGCAAGCATACTCCAAGCGAGTTTCTCGCAATCGTTCGGCATGAATTGGTGCGATTTTTCGGTGTCAGACAAGCAGATGTGATTGTTTTTGAACACAACACAGCCACGCACCTAAAAGGCAATGCACTGAAATCTGCACTTATTCGGCTGACTTCGGGACAGAAAAACCAAAACAAACACCACACAATTTACTGTGAGGACATAAAAAATAAGACGGATTATGCGATTATAAAAAGCTGTGATATTGAAGTGATTGTGCCAATTGTCGGGGCAATTGACGGCAACGCAGTCGGTGCAATTGTCCTCAGCCCAAGGAAACGGCGGTATGACCGCCAGTACGGAGAAACACTCGAACGAGTTTCGATTATTATTTCACCGTACATTCAATCGGCATCGTTTTATGAGCAGATTCTCGGTTATAACGACAAGCTAAGAGCAGATGTTCGCAGAAAAACACAAAAACTACGCCTCAGTTATGAGGAATTAGCAGAGGCGAACGAGCGAAAATCCGAAGCACTGCACACTGCCTCGCACAATCTTCGCACACCACTGACAGGTGTAAACGGCATGATTAGCATGGTGCTTGACGGCGACACAGGCAAAATCAACAAAGAAACACAAAAATATCTTGAAATCGCACTGCAATCGGGGCAAGCGAT
>JAITFV010000129.1 GCA_031281115.1 Oscillospiraceae bacterium
ATTTTAGATGAACCACTAAGCGGGCTCGACCCGGTTAATACAGACCTGTTCCGCTCAATAATACGTGATGAAATAGGCAAAGGCAAATATATAATCATGTCCAGCCATCAAATGCCCACAATTGAGGAATTCTGCACGGATATTATAATTCTGCACAGAGGAGAGGCAGTGCTTCAGGGCAACTTAAATGAAATCAAGAAGGATTACGGCAGGGTTAAGCTTTCGGTCAAGGCTGACGAAAATATTTTGCCGCTCGCGCTTGAGTGCGGGCTCGAAGTCGTACAGCAGACTCCAAACGGCACAGATTTTAAAGTTGCTGTTCCTTTACAAGCAGAAACGTTCCTTAAAAAAGCCGTCGAAAGCGGCATAACTGTGGTAAAATACGAGCTGCGCGAACCGAGCTTGCATGAAATTTTTGTAGAGAAAGCGGGGGGTGAAGAAAAATGAAGATTAAAGGTTGGCAGCAGGTTTTCAAGTTCACCTTTTTGCAGATGATTAAAAGCAAATCATACATAATCAGTACTGTTATAATAATAGTCTGTCTGCTTCTTATGTCGCTCGGCGTTAATTTCCTGCCGGGTTTCTTCGCGGGCGGTGAACCCGAAGGCGGTGTGATTTCTCAAGAGCGTGAATTATTGAATATCGGCGGATTGCATATATTTGATAATACAAATACCGAGCCGCCTCTTGATTTCAGTTTCATGACACGATACGGCATGGATGTCATTCAGGTTAGTCAAAGTGAGCTTGAAAGCACTACCGCCTGGATAAAGAAATGTCTTTCGGGAGATGTATTGGTTGAAATAACCAAATACGGGAACAGTTATAACATTTTAGTTTCACGTCCTGAAAGCGATTCAATTGTCACGACTGAAGACTGCAACGTTATCATCGGTAAACTTTATGATTATCTGTGGGAAACTCATTTTCTGTCAATCGGCGTACCCACCGAAAGTCTCGGCGAAGTATCTGTACACATTAGTGCGCAGATGACTATTGCTGGTGAAAGCCCACGGAACGAGATGGCTGTCATGCTCGCCAATTCAATCATACCGATGGTTTCCTCTATGATTCTTTTCTTGTTTATCTTTACATACGGCTCGCTTACAGCGCAGGCAATTGCAACCGAAAAAACTTCCCGCGTCATGGAAACGCTGCTCACCTCTATACGCCCGATGGCTGTAATTCTCGGAAAAGTTTTAGGAATGGGACTCGCCTCTTTTTCGCAGTTTTTCGCATTAGTGGCGGTAGGTTTCGGTGTTTCGGCGGTTGTTGCGCCTTTCGGGGCGCTTGGACAGATATTCGGCTCGGTGGAAATCGAGGTTGATGACATACAGATGCAGATGTTCAGAAGCGCGTTTGATGATGCTTTCGCCGGTTTCAATATTATGTCAATTGTTTGGATAGTTGTAATTTTCTTGCTCGGCTTCATGTTTTATTCGCTTATTGCGGGGCTTTTCGGCGCTACTGTCAGCCGTATAGAAGATTTGCAGTCGGCGCTTACTCCCATGTCACTCATCGGTGTTTTGGGGTTCTACCTTGCGTATGTCGCGCCTGCTTTCAGCATAGACAGCGAGGAGGTAAATATCGTTCAGAAATTCAGTTATTACTTCCCGATTTCATCACCTTTCGCGCTTCCCGGGGTGATTATTTCGGGGGAGATGAATACAATCGGCGCATTAATTTCGGTGGGATTCTTAGCGCTTTGCTGCGTATTGATGCTGATGTTTGTTTCGCGAGTATACGAAACGATTATAACGCATACAGGAAACAGAATTACGCTTGGCGCGATGTTCAAAATGGCGAAAAACAAGTAAAGCTTTTATTATCATTCTGCGTGTCAAGCAATAATTTGTAAAAATGTCAAGCGTTAATACACATACAATCTGCACATCAGCATTCCGTTATACAGTTTCCGATTTTTCCCCGCCTTCTGCCCGAACAGTTCCTCAAACTTTTCATCAGAAGTAATCACATAAAATTTGTTCTCGCCGAGTGGCAGAAACTGCTCACCCATTATCTTGTAAATCCGCTCAGTATCCACCTTTTCAAGCATACGTTCGGCGTAAGGCGGATTTGTTATAATCTTGCACGGCTTTGCAGGATACGAAAAATCTTTAATATCACGCACTTCGCACTTAATATACTTCTCAACGCCCGCCTTGCGGGCGTTTTCGAGCGTTAATTTCACAGCTCCGGGGTCACTGTCATAACCGTAAGCCATAAACTCCGAATCACTTTTAATCCCCGCGCGAAGCAGTTCCCGCTGCTGCCCCCACAATCCCTGCGGTATAAACTCCCACTTCTCGGCGGCAAAACCCCGGTTCAGGCACGGCGGAATGCTCAACGCTTTCAGCGCCGCTTCAATCAAAAAAGTTCCGCTTCCGCAAAAAGGGTCAATTATTATATCATTTCCGCGTACTTTCGCAATATCGATAATCCCCGCCGCTAACGTTTCTTTAATAGGCGCAGTTCCTGCTTTTTCGCGATAACCGCGCTTGTGCAGACCCTCTCCCGATGAGTCTAAAAAAACCGTGAACTCGTCTTTATGCAGAAAAAACCGCACAGGGTAGAGCGCACCGCTTTCGGGCAGTGTTTTCGTTTTATAAGCGAGGCTCATCGCTTCGGCAAGAGCTTTTTTCAGCGTACGCTGAAGCGCGGGTATACTCGTCAGTTTTGAATTAATCGACTGCCCCTTTACAACAGGAAAAGCGGCGTTCTGCGGAAAAAAATCACCCGCAGAAAGCCGTTTAATATTATCAAAAACATCATCGAAAGTCTGCGCTTTGAACTTCGCTATAACAACTCCGATTCGTTCTGCGGCAGAGCAAGTGAGAGAGGCTTTAACAAGCGTTTCCGCCGTCCCGGAAAAATTAACTCTTCCGTCCGTAACCTGCACGTCTTCGCCGCCTGCACGCCGAACCTCAAAAGCAAGTGTTTTCTCTAAACCGAAATGACAAGGTGCAGTTAAGTGCAGTTTCATTATTTATTGTTCCTTAATTAATTCTTAATTATAAAACGGTCTGAATCCCTCCGGGTCGCCGTGAATTGCCCAGTACGCTTCTCCCGTACCGTCATGTTCCGCCGCATCGCAGCTGCGCGGAACGAATGACTGCCTGTAATGCCCGATTGAAGTACTCGGACATCTCGACGTCGCAATCAACCCTGTTTCGTTGCAATAAGACAGCACCACGACAGAGCTGTCCGGCGTGAACTGCCGCGGAACCGTTGTGTCGCTAAGCTCCGTCATGATATAACCCCACACGCCCGCCGGTGAAATCCAGTTGTCTAAAGACCAGTCTTCCATTTCCCTTCCAAGGTCATAACCGAACCTGTACGACGCCACATAATCAGGGGTAAGCGCGCACCAGAGCAGGTTTTTCATGTCGTTTGACGTACCTGTTTTACCCACTACTTCTATGTTTTCAATTGACGAAAGCCGCCCCGTGCCGGCAGGGTCGGTCACTACGGTTCTGAGTATCCGGTTCATCACCCACGCGCTGTCTTTTTCAATTGCCTGCGTCCCTATCAGATTCTGCTCAAGCACGACTCTGCCTGTATTGTCAATCACGCGGTCAAACAGATACGGTTCGTAATAAATTCCGCCGTTCCCGAAAATCGCGTATGCTGCCGTAAGCTCGTGAAGTCTTGTGCCTTCAGTGAATGCACCCAAAGCAAGCGGCGACCAGCCCACGTCCGACAAGCTGCATAAATCGGAGAAGCCGACCTTGTCAACCAGGAAAGAAAAAGCATCGCGGAAACCTACTTTTGAAAGTGTCCTTACCGAAACCGTGTTCAGCGATTTCTGCATTGAATACCAAGTCGGGTAATACCGCCCGGAACCCGGGATATTCGCCTGCCCGAAGTTGTAAGGCCAAAGCATAAGCGGCGAACTTCTGTCGTTGGGGTTTGAGTGAATTTCACCCGAAGCGTCCCGCGTGAATGTAGAGTAGTTGATTATGTTCATGTTGATAGCGGGCGCGTAAGGAACTAACGGTTTTATTGTTGAGCCGATTGAACGCACTGATTGCGTTGCGCGGTTAAAGCAGTTGTCGCCCGGCTTCTCACCGAATCCGCCCGCAAGCGCAAGCACCCTGCCGCTGTAATCCATAACCACAAATGCGCCCTGCAGCAGGTCGTTATGAGGAGTATTAGGATGGACTTCCCGCCTTAGGAAGTTCATCGGGTCAAGGAAGATTTCTTCGAGCCGTTCCTGCATTTTTATGTCAACATTCAGATAAATCGTATATCCGCCGCTGCGAATTAACTCCATCGCACGTTCATAAGAAACCCCGCGCTGACCGGCAAGCTTTGTCGCAACCTGCCAAATCCCCGCGTCTACATACCAGTTCTGCGTGACTTCATAATCGCCGTTCCATTTATAAGCGAGCGGCAGGATTTGTTCCCACGGCGTATCCTGAAAGTAGAGATTTGTTTCGTCGTCGTCAAGCCCTTGAAGCCCCCACCATTCATTGTAACGCGGGTCTTCATAACCGAAATAATCACCTCTTACAGGATTCCGGAAACGAAGCGGCTCCGCTAATGCTTCCTCATACTGAGCGGTAGTGATAAAACCGCGGATATACATCTGGTTAAGCGCTTCTTCCTGGCGGATTCTCGCCGAGCGCGAATTAATGTAAGGGTTCCAGTTATGCGGCGACGGAATCACCCCCGCCATCAGCGCAGCTTCCGCAATCGAAATATCACGCACGTCCTTCTCAAAATAATACCACGCCGCTGAAACTACGCCGCTTGACGTCCCGCCGAAACCTATGCGGTTAAGATAGCTTTCAAGAATATCGAGCTTCGTATACTTCTGCTCAAGACTCAGCGCGCGGAAAATCTCTCGCAGCTTACGTCCCGCAGTTACCCTGTCGTCACCCGTAACGTTTTTTACAAGCTGCTGCGTGATGGTGGAAGCGCCTCTGATTTCCTCATCAGAGAACATCTCGCGGAAAATTACACCCACCGTTCCGTACCAGTCTACACCGTCATGTTCGTAAAACCTGTGGTCTTCATTAGCAATAACCGCATCTATGAGGTGCTGCGGCATTTCACCGATGTCAATCCAAATACGATTTTCGTCGCCGGAAAGCCGCTTGACCTCAACCCAGTCGCCCTCGCCGTCTTCACCCGCGTCAGGGTCGAAAACCATTATGAAGCTGGTGTAATTCATCTCTGCCGCCCGTAGGTCTATGTCGAACGAGTTCTCCGCAAACTGCATTATATAAACTGTCAGCGCAACCGCCACAATGCAAATCGTTATAACGGCAATCAGGAAAATAGTAAGAAACGTAGTCCCTACAACCGCTAATACCGAACCGACCTTCTGTATATGCGTAATCTGCCCCGGTTTTAACCGTTTTTTCTTTTTCCTGTTGTTATTACTGCCGCGCCGCGCTTGAATTCCACCGCCGACAGGTCTTGATTCCGGCGCAGACGCTGCCGCCATGCCGGAAACGTCACGCTCTTCATCTTCAAGGTTGATGTATGTTATATCTTTGTCTTTTTTCATAATTTCACCTATATTTGTTTTGCTTTTGGTGCTTGGCGCTGCTTCTATTTTAACAAATTAATTTTCATATGTCAAGAAAAATAAATTACACCCTTTGATGACAGTGCATTGACATTTTCCCCGCCTTATGCTACTATAAATATTACAGTAGAATGGAGGTTTATCATGAAAAACAAATTATGTTTTGCGATTCCGCTGATTTTATTTTTTACCGGTTGTACGCCGCAGTATGACGATTTTGATATTCCCGGCGAAGAGGAGCAAATAATCATAGAAGCAGAACCTCTTACAGAAGAACTCGAGCCAAAGCCTGCCTCGTCTTATTTCATTCTGCCGCATGAGTTCACTGCAGCAGATTTATACGGCAACATTGTTACCAATGAAACACTCGGCGAAAAGCAAGTGTTTTTCGTGCATTTGTGGGCGACATGGTGTGGACCTTGTGTTCGGGGTATGCCCGACTTAGCGGAAATATCGAAAAAATATAGTGATAGCGTAGGATTTCTCGGCTTAGTGTTAGATTTTGACTCCAATTCAGAAGCGGCAAAAAATATAATTGAATCAGCCGCTGTTTCTGCTGACTTTATAATGATTGATGCAAACGAGCCGAGTGCCGAAGTATTACTTGATATGATTCGGACAGGCTTTGTGCCGAGCACGATTATAATTACAAAGGACAATCTTACTCCCGAACCGCTGTCCGACAGAAACTATACAGAACATCTTGAAAGGATTCTATCATGAGCAAAATTGCACGGGTTGTAATTTTTGCGCTCGGCGTTATTTTAATCGCACTTGGAATAGCGCAGGGTGAACCTTTTGAAATCATGCGAAAAGCTGTTACAATCTGTCTTGAATGTATAGGAATCGGATAACATGAAAATTTTATTAGCATTTCCGAAACGCTTTTTAATTCAAATAACCTTTTTTCTGCTCCAAAACCCATTGCTCGGCAACTTTTTCAGAGGTAGGATTTATCAAGGCGGATTAAAACAAATTTGCACCCCCGGCTTAAACTGCTACTCATGCCCTGCGGCGATTACATCTTGCCCGCTCGGTGCGATGCAGCTTTTCATCGGCGGAGTTAAACATAGTATCAGTTTGTTTGTTACAGGCTTTCTGCTGGCTGCCGGTGTTGTGTTCGGGCGGTTTATATGCGGGTATGTCTGTCCTTTCGGGTTGTTTCAAGATTTACTGTACAAAATAAAGACACCGAAGCTGAAACTTCGCTTAAAATATGCACGATACATAAAATACATCATACTCATGTTGTTTGTTTTCGTTTTGCCCTACGTTATACGCTGCGAATTATCGGGGCTCGGCTCACCGTGGTTCTGCGAATATATATGCCCTGCGGGAACTATATTCGGCGCGGCTCCGCTTCTCGCAGTTAATGAGTTTCTGCGCTCTGTTTTGGGTTGGCGGTTTATTTTAAAGGCTTCGATTGCTGTAGTAATCATTATAGCTTCTGTGTTTATATTCCGTATTTTTTGCAGAGTGCTTTGTCCACTCGGCGCAATATACGCGCTGTTTAACAAATTTGCCGTGTTCAGAATGCGTTGTGATGAGGATAAATGTACATCTTGCGGGAATTGCCGAGAAGCCTGCCAAATTCTTATTGACCCTGCAAAGCAGCCGAACTCGCCGGAATGTGTGCGTTGCAGGGGGTGCGCAATGGCGTGTAAAGAGAAGGCTTTAAGGTGATATTTGCATATTACCAATCATTTAGAAGAGTATTTTAATACTTTTGGAGGATAATTTAATCATGAAGAAAATTTTAATAGCTACACTTATTCTTGCAATTTTTATTGCGTTTACAGTTTACGCAAACGCATCGTCATCCCGAATTACTATAAGGAGTGCTGAAGAGCTTGCGGAAATGCGAAGAATGATAGAGGCACCTATCGAAGAACTTGCGGAATACGTACGTAAATCCTTTCCAACTGAAGTCTTTACAAGCCGACAAGATATTATATCTTTTTTAGAGCTTCTTGATTCTCTACCGATTCCACATGAAGAGGGGATGTATTTTAGCAGTTTAACTTATTACCCCTTTTCAAATAATCAAACTTTTGATATTTCTTTTAGAAACAAAACCGGAGAAATACATTCCTTCCGTTTATTTGCTGGCGGAGATAACGGTAAAGGTATATTTGAAAATAGTTCAAATGGTGAATCATTAGTTGAAATTTACCGAGGTCAAGATAATGAAAGACAAATAATAGTTTATTCTCCACCAAGCGCATGGGGTGATTT
>JAITFV010000088.1 GCA_031281115.1 Oscillospiraceae bacterium
ATGATTCGGGAGCGCACCGAGGACTTCAAGTGCCTGTTTCTGCTTTTCTGCGTCAAAGTAAGGACTGTCAAGCCACAGTGACTCATATCCCAGCGCAGTGGCGGCAAGCAGCATTTGCATTGCGGCAGCTGAATAATCCTCGATTTCAAAGTTGACTGTACCTCTTTGAACGAATTTATCGGTCAGCACAGCAATCGCTGCCGGAGCGGTGAGCATACCGTCGGTGGGCGCGACGTCACAAAGCGGCTGAACCGCTTCTCTGTCTGGCAGGATTACAAGCCTTACACATTGGCTGTTCATACCGGTGGGAGCTGCAAGCCCCGCTTTTGCAATACGCTCGAGGTCACCGAGCGGCACAGGATTCGGTAAAAATTTTTCCTTGTGTGAGTAACGCCTTTCAATTGCTTCAAATAAGTTCATTTTTGTCACCTTTCGTAATTACAGAAAAACTATAAGAACCCGTCTTAGTACTGTTATCCGTTTCTTAAATGGATAACAGGGTTACGCGGCTTGCGAACCGCAGATATTAAAATAATTTAATCAGCTATATAAGTTAATAGTACTAATTATAATTATACCTAATCTCTGTTTTTTTGTCAATGATTTTTATTGACAAAAGCTGACTTTTGTGTTAAAATAAACTACACAGGACATAAAACAAGGGGGAGCTATGCTATGGCTTTTATAAATATGATGGAAAAAATGGTTGAAGTTCGCATGGAAGAACGCATGAAAACAGGAGACTATTGCAAATGCGAGCAGTGTTTGGAGGATATTAAGTGCATCGCGCTCAACGCCCTCCCGCCGAAGTATGTAAGTACCACGAAGGGCGAACTGTTTTCAAGAATTGACCAGCAGATGATTAGACAGAACGTACTTGATATTGACGTCGCGGTTATTAACGCTCTTGAATTTGTACATAAGAGACCGCGCCATTGAACCTATTTTTTTAACGCCGCTTTTATAAAGCGGCGTCTTGTATAGCAGCGTTTCTGTTTTACCGGTTTATACCGAACCTGTCGCGAATCGTTGCGGCGGCTGTGTCTGAGATGAAGAAATATTCATTCGCGTCTGCCGAACCGATTGGAATATAATAATCCGCAATATTGAAGCTGTTTTGTGTGGTAAACATATATGCCTGTTGATTTTGCACGAAGTCTTGAAAATCGAGGCTGGTATCGGTCGTGTTAAGGATTCTTGTAAACAGGCTTTGAAGCTGCGGAATCGTAAGGTTGCTACTGTTTCTGTTAATGAAATTCGCAATCGCGAACCCCTGAATCATGAAACGGTAGTCCTCGCCCTGGTCATACTCGGGGAAAGTTATATAGTTGTATAAATCCTCACCGGTGAACTCGTAAGAACCTGCCGTGAATTGCACCTCTTCATCAATTAAATCATATGGGATATTAACCGGTGTGAATCCCGCTTCATCCAAGAAGCCTATAAACGAGTCTTTATCGAACTTTATGTAGTGGTCCGGGCTTATTCCCAGCGTATTTTGGAGCGCGAGCATAACCCCGCGCGAACCGCCATCCTCATAGTGCTCTGTCAATGTCCCCCGCATATTTCCGATTTCCGCATAAAGATTCGCTTTCACCGGGACAAGCAGAATTGTTTCGCTGCCAGGCCGATAATTAAGCAGCATATAATAATCGGGAACCGCGCCCTTTCTCTCTGAAAGCATCAGCAGAAATGTCGTGTCGAATGAAATATCAGGGCGATAATCCGCTGAACTGCTCATAGCAGGAAGGTTTTGCGCCGGAAAAAGAAAATCCCAAATGTTATAAATCACAAAACTAACAATTAACGACATTATCATAAACGTTAAAAGATAAATATACCAATTACTTCTTCTTCTTACTGATTTTTTTAACGACATTTCTAATCTCCTGTTGCAAAATCGTGCAATTATATGCTATAATTATATTCTAACACATAGTAATTAAAAAAACAATATATTTTTGAGGTAATTTATGGGCTTTCACGGCAGAACGTGGGTTGAGACTGACCTTTCCGCCCTCGCGGATAATATTTCGGAAATACGCAGAATATCTCGCGGCAAGGAAATAATCGCTGTTGTCAAGGCGAATGCTTACGGTCACGGCGATATTTTAATCTGCACCGAGCTAAAAAAATTAAACGTGAATTTCTTTGCAGTTTCCTGCATTGACGAGGCTGTACACATTAAAGATGTTACAGGCAGAAGCGACGTTTTGATTTTCGGCTTCACAGAAACAAACCGTCTGCGGGAAGCTGCCGAAAACAATTTCATACTTACAGCCGGCGATGTTGAATATGCCCGCGAATTAAATTCGTTCACGCTCGCCAATAACATGAAATTGCGTGTTCATGTTAAAATTAATACAGGCATGAACCGCGTAGGGATTAACACAGAAACCGAGCTTGAGGAGATTCTCTCGCTTCCCGGTTTACGGTGCGAAGCGGTTTACACGCACCTCTCCTGCTCTGACAGTCTTAACGAAAGCGATACCGCATTTACGCGGGAGCAGCAGCAGAAACTTCTCCGCCTTGCCGCAGGCAGGGAAATAAAAATCCACTCACAGAACAGCGGCGGCGTACTTTTTCACCAGGATTTTGAGACTGATTATGTACGTGCAGGGCTGATTCTATACGGGCTTTCGCCTGACCCGGGTATTTCTGCGCCAATTAAACTGTCACCCGTGATGTCATTGAAATCCATAATTCATCAAATCCGCACACTTGAAGTCGGCGATTTCGTCAGTTACGGCAGAACTTATAAGGCGCCAACGCACAGAAAAGCCGCCGTAGTTCCTGTCGGATATGCGGATGGGTATTCACGAAGCCACTCCAACAGCGGATTTGTCGCGGTCAGAAACACGCTCTGCCCCGTTTTAGGCAGGGTTTGCATGGACCAGATTGTGATTGATGTTACAGAAGTGAGCGGTGTAAAAGCCGGCGATGAGGTGCTTATTTACTCGGCTGATTTTAAGGAAACAAGTATAGAGTACATAGCTGAAAAACTTGGAACGATTCCTTATGAAGTAGCCTGTGCGGTGAGCAGCAGGGTTAAGCGTTTTCCTGTTTGAATACAGGCTCTAAGGTCTGCCGTCCACATCTGAAACATGAGCTACAGGCGACCAGTCTGTAATGCTGTTGCCGTTTAAGCGCAAAACAATTAAATCCGGCAAGTTTTCAAGCGGTGTTATGTCGCTTATTCGATTATTCCGCAGTGTAAGATGCCTGAGTTTCGTAAGATTCGACAATGCGCTGAGGTCGCTGACATTGCAATCGCTCATTCGTAGTTCCACAAGTTCTGTAAGGTTTTCAAGCGGCGTTATATCGCTTACCGGATTGCCTCCCAACAGCAGCACAGTAAGGTTTGTAAGATTCGATAAAGGCGATATATCGATGATTTGATTATCCCCCCATAAATTTAATTCTGTCAGGTTGACCATATATTTCAAGGGAATTATATCTTCGCATTTCAGATTCATGTCGGATAAATCCAAATAAGACATGTCTGCAGGAAAGTGCATATTCTTAATAGTTATGTATTCGATATTGTATTCCGACACGTTGGGAACGGACGATTCCGGCTCAGCAGCAAGCGGCTCCGTCTGTGAAGCCGGAGGTTCTTCTTCAGTATAAGCAGGTGTCTCATCCTCTTCTTTGTTTACAGCTCTGTCAATTTGCGCGACAAGTATAATCAGCGTTATCAGAACCGCGCACGTACCGAGCGTAAACCATCGTCTTTCTTTCATTTCAACATCTCCTTGAATTCCTCTTCGCTTATAATTATAACAGTTCCGAGGCTCTGCGCTTTTGTTAATTTGCTTCCTGCGTCTTCCCCGGCGAGCAGGTGGGTTGTTTTCTTTGACACCGAATCCGAGCATTTCCCGCCGTTTGCGGTAATAAGTTCTTTGGCTTCATCTCGCTTCAAAGTCGGCAGTGTGCCGGTTATAACAAAAATCCTTCCCGAAAGCTTTGAGCTTTCGGCTTTTTTTGTGTAATCGAACTTCAAACCGCTGTTTTTAAGTTCATTGATTAAGCTAACCATATGCGGCTCGCGCATGGCTTCATAAACGCTCTTTGCGAGAATTGCACCGAAATTCTCGGTTGCTTCGATTTCCTCGACGGAGGCTTTCATAATCTCCTCTGCCCCGCCGAATTTCTCGCAAAGCAGAGCCGCATTGCGTTCGCCGATTCCGCGGATTCCGAGAGCGTAAATAAGTTTATTAGGTTCATTTTTCTTAGAAGCGTTTATGGCGTTAATCAGATTCGAGGCTGACTTTTCTTTGAAATTAGGCAGTGTTAAAAGCTGCTCATGCGTGAGTTTATATAAATCCGCGACGTTCTGAATTAACTTGCTTTCAAGCAAAAGTTCAACTATTGCTTCACCCAGACCGTCAATATTCATCGCACCGCGTGAGCAAAAGTGTTCAATACTCCTTTGAATTTGTGCGGGGCAGTCGATGTTGGGGCAGCGCGTGACGGCTTGCAGGCAGCTTTTGATTTCATCTTCATCACGAACGGCGGGAGTTCCGCAGGCGGGGCAGTTTTCTGCTATTTTGAAAATCTCATCACCGGCGTGTGAAGTCACTGATACAACCTCGGGAATTATATCCCCGGCTTTTCTGACGATGATTTTATCGCCTATATTTAGTGCCAGCGCGTTTATTCTGTCCTGATTGTGCAAAGTTGCGCGACTTACCGTAGTTCCCGCTAAATTAACAGGTTCAAAAACTGCAAGCGGCGTCAGCGCACCTGTTCTGCC
>JAITFV010000090.1 GCA_031281115.1 Oscillospiraceae bacterium
GCACCTATGAAAATTGTAGAGCTGCTCAAAGAAAAAGGACATACCTACGAGCAGGATGGCGCGGTGTGGCTGAAGGCAACGAAATTCGGCGATGATAAAGACAGGGTTCTTGTCAGAAGCAACGGCGTACCAACTTACGTTGTCCCTGATATTGCATATCATTATAATAAGCTTGAAGAACGCGGTTTCGACATCGCGATTGACATTCTCGGCGCCGACCATCACGGTTATGTTCCCCGCATGAATGCGGCACTTTCCGCGCTCGGGATTGATATTTCACGGTTAAAAGTAATAATTTACCAGATGGTACGGCTCATTCGGGGCGGGGAAGCGGTTAAACTCTCCAAACGCTCAGGCAAGGCAATCACGCTCGCTACT
The DNA here is from genome assembly GCA_031281115.1 of Oscillospiraceae bacterium. Classification (GTDB taxonomy): domain Bacteria; phylum Bacillota; class Clostridia; order Oscillospirales; family Ruminococcaceae; genus Ruminiclostridium_E. The sequence continues at coordinate 379 of JAITFV010000090.1, forward strand.
CTGCTTGATGAAGTTCCGCTTGACGCGGCGCGGTTTTTCTTTAATTTCCGCGACTCCAACACGCATATAGATTTCGATTTGGATTTGGCAATCGAGGAAAGCAACAAAAATCCCGTTTATTACGTGCAGTACGCTCATGCACGGATTTGCAGTATAATTCGCCGCCTTGCAGACGAGGGCATAACTTGCACATTTCCCGAAAGTCTTGTGTTCATGGATAAAACCGAGTTCGAGCTGATTAAAAAAGCCGCCGTATTACCGTCCGAAACGGAAAAAGCCGCGCAGGAACTTAACCCCTCACGAATCACAAGATTTGTTTTAGAACTTGCGCAGGTGTTTAATAAATTCTATGAAACGTGCAGGATTAAAGGTGAGGAAGAAAGCGTTCAGCAATCGCGCTTAACGCTCTGCCATGCAGTAAAAATCGTATTAAAGAATACACTTGATATGCTTAAAATAGAAGCGCCGGAGAAGATGTAATTATGCGTACAGAAAAAGAAATGCTTGATTTAATTATTAATACAGCTAAAGAAGACGAGCGCATACGCGCTGTAATAATGAACGGTTCCCGCGCAAACCCGAGTGTACCTAAAGATATTTTTCAGGATTACGATATTTGTTATATCGTGGAAGATGTCGCGCCGTTCTTTAATAACAAAGAATATATAAAACGCTTCGGGGAACTTTTAATGCTGCAAATGCCCGAAACTATGCGCGGCGCGGAGAACGATGGGAACTTCGCGTATTTAATGCAGTTCGCAGACGGAAACAGGATTGATTTAAGCTTTACAAGTGAGAAGTACGAGGACGATGGCGAGCCTGCTAGTGTGCTGCTTGATAAAGATAATGACTTGCCGTCAGTAGGTACAGACGATAAAATTTATCACGTTAAATCGCCGACAGAAAATGACTACTTCTCTTGTTGTAATGACTTCTGGTGGTGCAGCATGAACGTGGCGAAGGGCATATGGCGTGACGAATTACCGTATGCTATGGAAATGTACAACGATGTAGTCAGAAAAGAACTTCATTCAATGATTGACTGGTATGTCGGTATGAAAAACAATTTTGCGGTATCGGTCGGGAAGAGCGGAAAATATTATAAAAACTATCTTTCCGAGAAGCAATATGAAATGTACAGGGCGACTTTTTCGGGCGCGGATTATGACTATGTATGGAAGTCGCTTTTCAAGGCAGGGGATTTATTCAGAAGTGTGGCTTTAGGCGTCGGCGTGCATTTCGGGTTCACATATTTGCATGAAGATGACAGACGTGTCTGCGCGTATTTGAAGCACGTGCAAAAATTACCGAAGGATGCGAAAGAGGTATATTAGTATGCAACTCACTGAAAAAACCATATCAAGCGAAACTATTTTTGAAGGTCGTGTCGTGCATTTAATCCGCGATGAGGTTGAACTTGAGAACGGCAAAATAACCACCCGTGAAGTCGTGAAGCACCCGGGCGGTGTTTGTATTCTCGCGTTTACGGACGAGAATAAAGTAGTGTTAGTGCGGCAATTCAGATACGCTCATAAAATAGTTCAGCTTGAAGTACCCGCCGGTAAACTCGAAATCGGCGAGGACCCGCGTGAGTGCGGAATCCGCGAGCTTGTGGAGGAAACCGGCTATACTGCCGGAAGCTTCGAGTTCTTCGGAAAAATGCTGCCTACGCCGGCTTATGTCGGTGAGGTCATACATATTTATATTGCGCGGGAATTGCGCAAAATCGGGCAGAAATTAGATGAGGACGAATTTTTGGAAGTCGTGGAGATTAGCTTCGATGAAGCTGTTAAAATGGTATTAAATGGCGAAATTACCGATGGAAAGACACAAGTTGCGCTGTTAAAAGCATGGATTTTGCTCAATAATAAAACATAAGGCGCGATGTTTGCTGCATCACGCCAAAAAATAAAAAACATACCGAATACGGCACGATGCGGGTATCGCGCTCTATTGCTTTAACTGCTGTTCGGCATTCATATAATCATCATATGCGCCGAGAATGCTTGTTTCGAGCTTGCTCCTTGCTTCGGGGTTAATCGGGTGGATTATATCCCGGAACATTCCCGCCTCGTCGCGACGGCTCGGCATTGCTACAAACATACGGTCGTCACCTTGAACTAATTTTATATCATGTACCGCAACGGCATTATCTATAGTCAAGGAAACAACAGCGCGAAGCCGCCCATCCTGTAATACTTTTCTGATTCTTATATCATTTATTTCCATATTTTCATTATTCCTTTCCGGTACCAACAAACCTTGAAATCATATCTCTTCTGGCAGCAAATTTTATTTCAAAAGTTTCACACCTGTCTTACACCTTTTTTGTGTTCCGCACTTTTCGCAAATGTGAAGCAGTGCTGTATAAATTTAGTTTAAACATACGTGAAAGAAATATTCATATAAATTACAGGAGGAAGAAAGATGATAACTAAAAATGACATTGACCGCGGAAAGGCGTTCGACTGGGGGCGCACATCAGAGGATTACGCGAAATTCAGGGATATTTATCCGCGTGAGTTTTACGATAAAATCATGGTACTCGGGCTTTGTGTAAAAGGTCAGAAGGTGCTCGATTTAGGCACGGGAACAGGCGTTTTGCCGCGGAATATGTATAAATACGGCGCAGAATTCACCGGTGCGGATATTTCTGAAAACCAGATTGAACAGGCGCGGCGGCTTTCCGCGGAATCGGACATGAACATTGATTATATAGCGGCGTCTGCCGAAACTGTTGACTTTCCCGATAACAGCTTCGATACCGTAACCGCCTGTCAGTGCTATGTTTACTTTGACAAAGATATTGTTTTCAATAAGATTCATAAAATCTTGAAAGATTCGGGGAATTTTTGCATACTATTTATGTCGTGGTTAATTGAGGAAAGCGAAATTGCACGAAGAAGCGAAGAGCTTGTTTTAAAATATAACCCGCATTGGTCAGCACACAGCATGAAGCGGTTTACCTATGATTTTCCCGAACAGGCGCAGGGTTTATTCGAGGTTGCGGATTCTTTTTGCTACGACTTATCTGTAGCTTTCACCCGCGAAAGCTGGCACGGCCGCATGAAAGCCTGCCGAGGAATCGGCGCATCGTCGCTTTCAAAGGAAGAAATCGCAGCGTGGGAAAAAGAGCATATCGAATATGTTAATAGCTTACCCGAAATGTTTGATATTCTGCACTTTGCGAGTATTTTGAACTTGAGGAAAATATAGGGTTTGACGGGTTATTTTTACAGACATATTGAATTAAAAAGGAAAAATTATGACAGATTTTCTCAAAGGCAAAAAGCAAATCCACTTTATCGGAATCGGCGGCAGCGGAATGTATCCGCTTGCGCAGATTCTGCACACACAGGGTTATAACATCACGGGTTCCGACAACAACGAGACTGTGACTTTAGAAGCTATCCGTAAGATGGGCATAAAAGTGCATCTCGGGCATAACGCCGCGAACCTTGGAGATTCGGATTTGGTTATATATTCATCGGCGATTTCGGGCGTGAATCCCGAGCTTCGCGCTGCAAACGAAGCGGGAATTACAACACGCGACCGCGCTGAACTTCTCGGCTTGTTCACAAGCCGGCACGACAAGGCTGTCTGCGTTGTCGGCACGCACGGTAAAACTACCGCGACTTCAATGCTTGTGCATATTCTAATGGCGGCAAAACTTGATATTTCCGCATTTGTAGGCGGAAAATTAAAGCTGATTGACGGCAGTGCAAGAATAGGCAACAGCGGGATTATGGCGGTTGAAGCTTGCGAATTCAACAATAATTTCCTTAAACTCGCACCCGATATTGCTGTGATTCTCAACATTGACGAAGACCACATGGATTTCTTTAAAAATATGGATAATTTGCGTAAGTCGTATTCAGATTTCTGCAATTTGACCTCGGATTTGGTTATAATGAACGGTGATTGTATAAATACAAAAGTCGCTGTTATGAACAGTGATTATCGCAAGGAAATAATCACTTTCGGGTTTTCGGAAACTAACAATTATTACCCGAAAAATATTAAAAAACTCAGCGATTTTGAAACTTCGTTTGAACTGTTTCATAACGGCGAATCTCTCGGCGAAATAATAATTAGCGTACCGGGCGAGCATAATGTGCTGAACGCTGTCGCTGCGTGTGCGGCGGGGTTGTACATCGGTACAGATTTCAACGCGCTGAGAGAAGGTTTACACGGTTTTACAGGTGCGGGGCGGCGGTTTGAGCGGATTTACAATGAAAATGGCATTACAGTTGTTGATGATTACGCACATCATCCCTTGGAGGTAGAAGTTACCCTCAAAGCCGCGAAAAACATGGACTGCAAGAGGGTTTGGGCAGTGCATCAGCCGTTCACTTTTTCACGGACTAAAGCGTTGTTGGATGATTTTGCTTCCGCACTGGAAATCGCAGATAAAGTCGTTTTGAGCGCGATTATGGGCGGGCGCGAGGTTGACCCCGGCGACATAAAATCTGAAGATTTGGCAGAGAAAATCGCCGGAGCAGTCGTAATTCAGGATTTTGAGGGAATCGCCGAATATGTCGCGCAGAACGCCGAAAGCGGAGATTTGATTATAACTATGGGCTGCGGCGACGTGGATAAGTGTGCGCGGCTTATTGCGGGGAAGCTGGAGGGGGAATGATGAAGAAGATTATATTAATAATACTTATTCTTTCAATATTTACTATTCCCGCGAACGCAATGCAAGGACCACCACTTCAAATAATAATATGGGGAGAAGAGGAGTTACTTAAACTTCGAGAAATGACAGAAGCGGATGAAAATGAGCTTTTAGATTATTTGCGTCATGCAAATTATTTTGCAAACGGCATGAAAAGTCGTGAAGCTGCTGTTGCTTTTTTAGAACTCCTTGATTCCTTGCCGATTCCGTATGAAACTGGAATGCAATTTAGTAGTTTAACTTATTACCCAGATTCTGAATATCAAACTTTTAGTATACGTTTTAGTAATGAAACTGGAGAAAGATATTCATTCCGATTATTCGCAGGTGGTGATAGAGGAAAAAGTGCATTTGAAGAGAGTTTAAATGGAGAACAGTTA
>JAITFV010000093.1 GCA_031281115.1 Oscillospiraceae bacterium
ATGGATTATACTAACGTGGGTGCTGGAGGCGGGTTGTGCGCCGAATTCGGGGTTGATGAATGTAAAAAATACAAACGCGCCGATACTGAATACAACCGCGCCCGCTGCGTTATAAACGAAGTGGACGAATGAAGCTGCTCTCGTGTTTCTGTTTGTACCGATGCTTGCGAGCATGGTTGTGAAACAGGTTCCCACGTTCTGCCCAAGTACAATGAAAGCAGCTGTGCTCCACGGAATCATGCCTGCAATCTCCATAGACTGAAGTATGCCTATTGATGCTCCGCTGCTTTGAATAATACCTGTAACAAGTACGCCGGCGAGCAGCGCAAGGAGCGGGCTGTCGCCGAGCACAACGAATAAATCGCGCACAGCGTTTAACTCTGCAACCGGTTTCACAGATTCGGGAATTTGTGCAAGCCCCATAAAAAGCACACCGAAACCTGCGAAAACCTTAGCGATGTCTTTGACTTTTTCTTTTTTTGAAAGTAGCAGAACGAAAGCGCCGCCTGCAGCAAAAATTGCACCTATGTAACCCGGTCTTAAAAAAGCCGCCCACTCGACACTCGATATCAGCCAGCTTGTTGTGGTGCTTCCTATGTTAGCGCCCATGATAATGCCGACGGTTTGCGTAAGGCTGATAATCCCTGCGTTTACAAATCCCACCGCCATTACGGTGGTAGCCGTGGAGCTTTGCATAGCGGTTGTAACTCCCGCGCCGAACAGCACACCCCTGAACCTGCTTTTCGACATTCTGCCGAGGAGTTGTTTCATTTTTGAACCGGCGGTTTTTTGCAGCGCCGAGGATAATACAGTCATTCCGAACAGAAATAATCCCAAACTGCCTATAAAGCTGATAATAATACCTGTGTAATTCATGATATTACTATAACATTTTCGCAAAACATTGTCAATATTTCAATTTTTTTTAAATTTGCCTTGCAAAACAGTTGACAAGTCAGGGTTTGTGTGTTATAATAAATTTTGCGTCAATATATTATCGGTAAAAGGAATGTTCAAAAAATGGGAATTCTTGAGATTATAAGTGCAATTTGTTTAATATTATCCTGCGTTTTCATTGTAATAATGGTACTCATGCAGGATTCAAAAAAAGGAATGTCGCAAGCGCTGACTGGCGCAAGTTCCGATAATTTCTATCAGAAAAACTCGGGCCGCTCCAAAGAAGCACAACTCGCAAGAGCAACCAGAACAGCAGCAATTCTGTTTTTTGTTGTTACGCTTGTGGTGAATGTTTTCGCAATTTATTTCAGAGGCGGCACAGGTGAACTGCCCGCTGAAACGGGCTCGGAAATTCTGCTTGACGGCGACTTGGAGGGCATTGATTTGGATGCATTGTTTGCGGGAATGGAAAGTTGAAAGCTAAATTAAATTTAACTATAAACGGGCGTAGCTTTAAAGTTATGCCCGTTTTACGTAGGGGTATGACATGAAAAAAAGATTCTCAGATAAAATAATACGCGCACTTTACAACGCAGAAAAACCGTTAAACCCTGCCGATATCGCTAAAATCACCGGCGCGAAAAAAACAACCGAGCTTAAACCCGCGCTGAACGATTTATCGCGCAAGGGTTTGATTCATCAAGGCAAGGGCGGATGGAAATTAGCGGGGCGTGATTTTTTTAAAGCAGAAATCATGCGGGTTTTCAAAGCGCACGGCTTCATAAAAGATATTAAAACCGAGGAAGAATTTTTTGTACCCGGAAAAAAATTGCTTGGAAGCGTGCCGGGAGATATTGTGCTTGCGCGGATTACTAACCGTGACCGCGGGGAAGGTCGCACGCTTCCTCATGGAAGCGTACTGAGTGCAGGCGCGGAGGTCGTTTTAATCGAAGAGCAAAGCAAAAATATTTTAACAGGCATGATTGCTGCCGAAAAAGGTACGCTGTATATTCTGCCGGACAGTTTTTCGGGCGAACCGATTATAATTAACAGCTACAGCGGCTTTAAGCCGCGTGAAGGCGACAAGGTCAGCTTCGCGCTCCGCGAGCGCGGCGAACGGCACAGCGAACACACAGCGGATATAACATCAATTTACGGAAATGCAAGCAGTGCGCGAGTTTGCGTAAATGCGTACATAGATGAGAAGAACATACCCGTGGAATTTTCAAAAGAGGCTAAAGACAACGCAAAATTAACTGCCGAGAAGGGTATTTCAGAGTCTGAAATAGCTTCGCGGCTGGACTTGCGCGATGAGATTATTTTTACTATAGACGGTGCGGATACCAAAGATATTGATGACGCAATCAGTATCGAAAAAACTGCAAAAGGCTACAAACTCGGCGTACATATCGCAGATGTTTCGCATTATGTGCGGAAAAATTCCGCTCTTGATAAAGACGCGCTCGAGCGCGGAACCAGCGTTTATATCGCAGACTTGGTGGTTCCTATGCTGCCGAAAGAACTTTCCAACGGTGTCTGTTCGCTTAACCCGAAAGTTGAAAGGCTTGCGTTCTCCTGCCTGATGGAGCTGGATAAAAATGGGAAAATTATCGCTTTTAAGTTTGCGAAAACCATAATAAAATCCCGCTTACAAGGCGTTTATTCGGAAATAAACGAGATTCTCGCAGGCGGGAAAAATAAAAAATACGCCGAGGTTGCCGGCAACCTGCCGATAATGCACGAACTTGCACAAAAGTTACAGCAGAACCGCAAGGACAGAGGCGCGCCGTTTATTGAAACGAGCGAAACAAAAATCATCTGCGATGAAAACGGCAGGTGCATTGACGTGGAGAAGCGCGAAAGCGGCGTTTCCGAGAATATAATTGAGGAATTCATGCTTGCCGCGAATAACTGCGCAGCGAAACTCGCTATGGAAGCCACAATCCCGTTTGTTTACCGCGTTCATGAAGCTCCTACGGTCGAAAAGCTTGACGGTTTGAAAGACACGTTGTCTGTAATTGGCGCAGAATACGTTTTGAAAGGCCGCGGGGCATCAGACTTAGCGGGAATTATCGAAAAGGCGCGCGGCACCGACAAGGCAGGGATTATAAACACGCTCGTGCTTCGAGCTATGATGAAAGCGAAATATTCCGACGAGCCGCTCGGGCATTTCGGGCTTGTGATGAAGGAATACGCGCATTTTACCTCGCCGATTCGGCGTTATCCGGATTTAATCATTCATCGGATTTTAAGCGATTATACAGAGAATAACAATAAAGCTTCTGTCGCAAAGCGATACAAAAAGTTCGTACATGAAGCGGGAATTAAATCTTCACACGCAGAACTGCGCGCCGTAAACGCCGAGCGCGACTGTGAAAAGTTCTTCATGGCTGAATATATGCAGGAACGTGTAGGTGAGGAGTTTGACGGAATTATTTCCGGCGTTACGCAGAGCGGATTTTTCGTCATGCTCGCGAATACTGTCGAGGGCAGGGTGAGCGGTGAGAGCTTGGGTGTCTGC
>JAITFV010000136.1 GCA_031281115.1 Oscillospiraceae bacterium
CTCTATAAATACCGCGCTCTTCGATGCCGTGCGCGCCGACTTCTTTTCTGAAGCAGGGGGAGTAGCTTGTGAGAGCTTGCGGAAGCTGTTCTTCGGGGATAATCTCATCCATGAACTTACCAATCATGCTGTGCTCGGAAGTGCCGATTAAATACAAATCCTCACCCTCGATTTTATACATCATATTGTCCATTTCGGCGAAACTCATGACACCGGAAACAACGCTGCTGCGAATCATAATAGGCGGTACATAATATTCAAAGCCGCGAGCAATCATAAAATCACGCGCATAGCTTAAAATAGCCGAATTAATTCGTGCAACGTCGCCTTTAAGATAATAGAAACCCGCGCCGCTGGTTTTTCTCGCGCTGTCAAGGTCTAAGCCGCTGAAACTTTCCATGACATCGGTATGATACGGAATCTCAAAATCTTTTTTGATGCAGTTTCCGAATCTTGCAACTTCAACGTTTTCGCTGTCGTCTTTGCCTAAAGGCACGTCATCTGCAATCATTTGCGGGATTTTGCACATGATTTCATGGATTTTAGTTTTTAATTCGGGAACTTCATCTTCTGTTTCAGAAATAACTTTTTTAAACATTAAAACTTGTTTTTTAGCAAGTTCAGCATCTTCTTTATTACCTTGCGCCATAAATGTACCAATTTGCTTAGAGAAAGTGTTAATATTGGCGCGAAGTTTTTCAAGGCTTTCAAGTTTTTTTCTGTAATCTTTATCAAGCTCAATAACTTCCGATACAAGCGGGAGCTTATCGTGCTGAAATTTTTTCTCTATGTTTTTTTCCACGAGTTCTTGATTCTCGCGTAAAAATTTTATATCAATCATATTTTTAAATCCTTTCTTAAAAGCGCTGTTAGACATATGTATTAGTAGGGCGTGACGCCCTCGGCACGCCGTAATCAGATTAACTTACTGTTTTTATCGGAACGCCGATGGCGTCGTTCCCTACGTTTTTATCTGACGTTTTCATCGTTTCAGATGCATTTTATTTCGTTATACTCCTCTGTTTGAAATTGCGCTGATGATTTCGATAAGTTCATCCTCGGAAAAGACGTCAATCTCGATTGTTATTTTATCGTTTTTTCCTTCGTTTATGCGAACTGTTTTGCCGATTGCGTTGCGGAGGGAGATTTCAGCCTCAACATAAATCGGTTTTTTATTGTAAACAACTTCATCTTTTTTCGGCGCGGTTTCACTTTTTATCAGCTTTTCAAGCGCGTGGACAGAGAGATTGCTGTTAATCGTTTTCTGTGCTAACTGAGTCATTTGAATAGGGTCGGAGATACCGAGAAGAACCTTACAATGACCTTTTGAAAGCTCATTATTTTTAACAAATTCTTTTATCGGCTCGGGAAGCGTTAAAAGACGCAAGGAGTTTGTTACTGATGAACGCGCCTTGCCGACTTTTTTCGCCACATCTTCCTGCTTCATATTAAATTTTTCAATGAGCTCACTGTAACCGCCCGCTTCTTCAAGCGGGTTGAGTTCCTCGCGCTGAAGATTCTCGATGAGCGCGATTTGCATGGTTTCAGAATCATTCAGCTCGACAACAAGCACGGGAACCTCGGTAAGCCCTGCCATTTTTGAAGCCCGCCAGCGGCGTTCGCCCGCGACAATCTGATATGTGCCGTTATGAGGGCGAACAACAATCGGCTGAATTAACCCGTGAGTGGTAATGGTTTCTGCAAGGGAAGCAAGCTTCTCGCTATCGAAGTGCTTGCGGGGCTGACTTCGATTAGGCTCGATTTCGTTAATTTTCATCGTGCTTTTGCTTCCTGCCGCGGATTCATCTCCAACGAGGAAGGTGTCATCAAAAATGCTGTCCATGATGTTGCCGAGACCTGATTTTTTAGGCATGAATATACGACCTTTCGTTTAAATTTTCTCTAAAACTTCTTTGGCAAGTTTATTATATGCAGCCGCGCCTTTGGAAGAGCTATCGTAATAAATAATCGGTTCGCCGTGGCTGGGGGCTTCGGAAATGCTGACGTTACGCGGAATTTCGGTCTTGAAAATCATGTCTTCAGGAAACTTGCCGCGAACACTTTCCATTACATCGCGGTTTACAATCAGCTGTTTGTTAAGCATAGTAAAGACGATACCGAGAACTTTGACGTGACGGTTGGTGGAGTTTTTAACACGCTTGACCGTGGTGAGAAGCTCCGCGACCCCTTCAAGGCTGTACGGCTCGCACTGCATGGGGATTATAAGGCTGTCGCAGGCGGAGATTCCGTTGAGTGCAAGCACCCCGAGAGACGGCAGGCAGTCAATGATGATGATGTCGTAATTATCTTTTATTTGCACAAGAGCCTTGCGGAGCTGCAAGGTTTTTACCTCAAACTGGTGCAGGCGCACCTCGGCTTCAGCCAAAAGCTGCGTTGCGGGAATTATGTCAACATTCATGAAAGCAGTGGTTATAACCGCTTCCGAAGGACGCGCTTCACCCATCAGCACCTCGTAAGTGGTGAGTTCAAGTTCACGCTTCCCGATTCCGTAGCCGGTGGTGGCGTTTCCCTGGGGGTCGAGGTCAACAAGCAGAACTTTTTTACCTGATTTTCCGAGGGCGGCAGAGAGATTTATGGCGGTTGTGGTTTTGGCGACGCCGCCTTTTTGATTAACAATTGAAATTATTGTTCCCATAATTGTGAAAAATTTCCTTAATTTTTAATGTTCATACTAAAATCCAATAAACCGGTTTATTGGATTTTAGGGATGGCGCTGTTGAAACAGCGCCTGCGGCTCGCAAGCCGCGAAACCCTGTTATCCATTTCTTAAAAGAATAACAGCATCAATATAAAGTATAACACAAACTTGTCCAATCGTCAACGACTGTATATGGTATAATGTTCCACGTGGAACACTACGAAAACTATATATTGAACAATGTTCTACGTGGAACACAAAAAGAACCGCCCTTTCGGGCGGTGTCCCATTTGGGACGAGAATTTATTTGAGGGGGATTTTTACAATGTATTCAACAAACTCGTCAGTGCGGTTTTTTGTCGTCTCGCATTCGATTCCCGCATTTTTCATTGACTCAATTGTTTTATTGAAGGTGTTTATATAAAGTCCGACGTGCTTAAACGCCCAGACGTGCTTTTTGCGAACTGCGGGTTTTTCGCCGAGCATTTCTGCGACTAACTTATCGGTCTGCAAGGTATTAAGCTGAAGCGAGCCAATTTTCTCTATTGCGGAAATTCGTTTTTCGGGCGGGAGTTTAAGCAGGGTGCGGGCTTGCCTTTCGTTGAGACGGAAGCGCAGCGAAAGGGCTTTTTCTTCATCGGTGAGACGAAGAAGCCGAAGCTTGTTAGCGACTGTGGATTGTGCAATTCCAAGCCGAGCGGCGCAGTCCTCCTGCGTAATTCCGTAATGGTCAATGAGGCATTTGATTGCGAGAGCCTCCTCGATATAGTTGAGGTCAGAGCGCTGAATGTTCTCAAGAACGGCGTAAATCGCTGAATTTTCGCTGTCGGTGTTGATTATAATACAGGGAATCTGCTCCATATTAATCAACTTTGAAGCGCGCAGCCTACGTTCCCCGGAAATAAGCTCATACCCTACCCCTCCGTCAAGCCGACGGACAGTGACCGGCTGCAGCATACCATTCTGGCGTATGCTGACAGCGAG
>JAITFV010000173.1 GCA_031281115.1 Oscillospiraceae bacterium
ATGGTAGGACGGATCGGAACACCGCAGTTGGAAATTCACAAGGGATTTCTATACCGACCATGAAGTTATGGTTGAACGTGTGCTACTTCCGCACAGAACGGCATAAAACCGAATATCGCAAGACGGCATTTTTGGAAAATGTAGCTTTTTCATATATACAATCATATCACAATTCGTAGAATTTGTAAACAAGTTTTTTAGCATTGATGATAACCTTTACTCGCACCAACGCTCTGCCAAATCATCGGCAAAACGATGATGCCGCGACAACGCACTCTCCATGCTCGCCGTAACCGGAAAGCCGTCTTTTATCGGATTTATCTGCGAAAATTGGATAATACAGCCTGATTTGACTTTCTTCGGTGAATAATGCGGTAGATAAGGTTTTTTGAGGACTTGATTTCCCACAAGCTATTATGTTGATTTAACGCAATAAACGATTTGTACAGCTTGGAGACACGTCCTGTAAAAACGTCGGAACCGTCTTTTACACCATAACACAATTGATATTCTTCCCACGTCTTGACTGCGACGAACACGGCAGATGGCTCACCGCTTACATATTTCTGCCGTAAAAAGCCGATATATGGCTCTAATAGCTTGTTTTGGCGAAATTTCTTTACTATATAATCAGCCAAATATGAAGCGTTGAGATGCCACTCTTTGCCGGGGTCAGACTCAAAGTTTAATAATAATTGTCCGAGCGGGCGGGTTTCATCGTACAGCACTTCGCCAATATTTCTCTCAATCCGCAGCTTAACCATAACCGATTCGCCGATTATTATACGTTCGGTCTTTTTCTTTTTGTCGAGGGTCAACAGGAACACAATTCTGTCCGAACCTCGATTTTTGCTTGTAAAATCATACATTTTGCGATTCTCCTAAAACAAGTGAATATCGATTTACTGCTGATACACGAAAACAGCAACCTATGCTAAGTCCGTTTACTGAGAGGAACGGCGCGAGGGTTGTACCGTGAAGCACGAATTTCTAATTCGTGCCACGCTCCCAATGCCGAACAGGGTACGGGGTAGGAACGTATCGGAATAACAGTGGAAAGGCAATACTGATGTAATCCGACCGCGAGCGGAAACGTGTTACCCCGCCTGTTGTAATTCGCAAGATTACAACTAAGATGGGAGGGTTGTATAATCAACCCGAAATAAAAACAAAGAATCTAAAAAGAAAGAAAGGTTGAGCCGAAAATGAAAGATAACAACTATTCAAAAACCGAGCCGATTACAACAAGAAAACGTATCGGCTCGACAATTTACGAGGTACGGAGTTACTTCAACCCTGCGGCAGTTGAAACAGTCGAGGAAAAATTACTGCGAATTATCAGAAATGACTTGCAATTTATTTCAAATCGCGCTATAATGAAATTGTCGCAAACAGCGGGGTTGCCCGAAAGGAGTTCAGTATGATGAACACTTCAAGGCAATCAGCCGAAAACAAGAACAGGATAACTGCGTTATACGCAAGATTATCCGTTGACGATGCCAATGATGGAACGTCTAACAGCATTGTCAATCAGCAGAAAATCCTCGAAGATTACGCTGCAAAGCAGGGATTCACTAACGTGAAATTTTACGCCGATGACGGTTGGAGCGGCACCCGATGGGACAGACCTGCATGGACGGAGTTAATCGCTGAGGTCGAAGCGGGGAATGTCGGAACCGTCATTGTAAAAGACATGAGCCGTGTAGGTAGAGATTATCTGCAAGTCGGGTTTTATACCGAAGTCATGTTCAAAAAGCACGGTGTTCGGTTTATCGCGGTCAGTAATAATATTGACAGCGATAATAAAGAGAGCGCAGAGTTTGCTCCGTTTCTTAATCTGATGAGCGAGTGGTACGCCCGTGACTGCTCCCGCAAGATTAAAACCGTTCTTCACGCAAAAGGTAACAGCGGTAAGCCCATGACGAGTACGCCTATTTACGGTTATAAGCGTTCGCCCGACGACAAAAACGAGTGGGTTGTCGATGAGGAAGCGGCGGCAGTAGTACGGCGGATATTCCAAATGACAATGGACGGGTTTACGCTCTCGCAAATCGGACGAACCCTGCACAGCGAAAAAATATTGCGGGTATCATGTTACTTAACGAAAACATTCCCGAAAAAACTCACGGAGCAAACACTCGCAAATCCGTATGCTTGGGACGCAGGTACGATTGCAGATATTTTAGAAAAACCCGAATACACAGGGCATACCGTGAACTTCAAAACTTATAAGGAATCGTATAAGGAAAGAAGTTGTAAGCGGAACGATAAAGCGAACTGGAAAATTTTCCATAACACACATGAACCGCTCGTAAGTCAAGAGATTTTCGATACAGTCCAGCGACTACGGGAAACCAAACGCCGTACAAATAAGTGGGGCGAAGCAAATCCGTTTACAGGGATTGTATACTGCGCCGATTGCGGTGAGAAAATGTATAACCAACGACCGCACCCACGATGCTCGGACAATTACAGTTGTTCCACTTACAGGAACTCCCACAAACTGTTCAACGTAACGTGTACCACGCACTATATTCGCACGGCGGTTCTTCAAGAACTAATCCTTGACACCATTCGCCAAGTCTGCGGCTATGTTCGGGACAATCAAGCAGAATTCGTTCAACGGGTTCGGGAAGAAGCAATCTTGCAAAACGGAGAAGCGGTGAAATCGCATAAGAAACTAATCGCCAAGAATGAACGTAGAATCGCCGAACTTGATATGCTTTTTGCGAAAGCATTTGAAAGCAACGCCCACGGCAAGTTGAACGATAAACGATTCGAGCAGATGACAGCAGATTACGAAATTGAACAGACTGAACTCGAAGCCAAGAATGCAGAAATGCAGTCCGAATTAGATGCGTTTGATACCGACAGCGGGAACGTCGATAATTTTATCGGAATTGTAAAGCGCTACACCGAGTTTGAAGTATTGACCACCCCCATGTTAAACGAACTTGTAAATAAGATTTTTGTTTATGAAGCAAGTAAAAACGAATGGGGTGAGCGAATACAGAGGGTTGATATTCAATTTAACTTTATCGGCAACTTCGCTGTTCCGATTGAGGAAGAAGTTTTCACCCCCGAAGAAGAAGCAGAGTTGAACGAACGCAGATACAAGAGAATGAAATCGCGCGAGTATAACGAGCGATATTATGCGAAGAAAAAGGCAAGGCTCGAAAAAGAACGTGCCGAGGAATCGGCGTAAATAATTATAGTCAACGGCTTATGATTTGTAAAAATCGTGAGCCGTTTTTCGAGAATGTTCACTTAAAGATAGACAAAGCGACACTCTGAACTCTTTCGAAGATATGCGGCGTAGTCAGAGCCATCCAAAGTCGAATTGACAAATCAACCATATGTTTGCTTTTAGAAACAACTTTTGTTCTACGTGTGAACCGCCCCAAATGATGACGAGTGTTGCTGTTATCCCGCTCCACTGCTACAGTTCCCGATTTGCCGATGACGTGACGTTCTGCGGGCAAAACCTTTGCAAACGAATCCCAATTATCTGTGTAATAAATGCAATTCGGAATGTGTTTTACTTTGTTATAGAGTCGTCTGAATGTTGCAACATCACGACCGCCGAGTACCCATGCGATAGTTTTCCCTGTGCGACGATTAACGGCTTTGATGAGCCAAAGTTTATTTTTTTGACTGTAAAAAATGCCACATTTCATCAAATTTAATTTCGCAAATATCACCGTCTATACTCGGGTCATAAAATGACAGCCCCGTTTCTTTTATCCAGCGATAAATCAATGAGCGGTCACGCTTGAAAAATTTGCCGAACATATTGTAAGAGCCTTTACCAAGCGAATAAATCATAACGACCAACGCCTTTAATGCTTGGATATTTTCGTTTGTTCGTTCATCACCGACAACAAAATTATAACCACATTCTTTACATTTGTATCGCTGTTTTCCGCATACCATTCTGTTCCTTGTGATTTTTTGCAATTGCAATTTTTACATTTTATATTTTCCATTATAATATCAACTCCTTTTAATGATATTACAACACAAGCCTATCTATCTGTCAACACTCTCGAATTTTAAAGTGCGTTTCAATACCGTGATTATAGCATATTTGCCGACTCACAACATTGATAATCTAGTTGTGGGTTAGCGAAGATAATATCAGGTAGAATCAAACCATAAGAAAAGCCCGCAATTTTTTGAGAGCATAAAATTAACTGATTTCATTTACTCAGTTAAATGAATACTGTAT
>JAITFV010000224.1 GCA_031281115.1 Oscillospiraceae bacterium
ATATTACGTTCAGCTTATCCGCAATCTTTGCGCCGCCGAGAATAGCCACAAAAGGCCTTTCAGGGTTTTCAACCGCATTTCCGAGGAATTCGATTTCTTTTTCAATAAGATAACCGACAGCGGTTTCACCCTTTACAAAGGCGGTAACGCCCGCAGTTGAGCAGTGGGCGCGGTGCGCCGAGCCGAATGCGTCGTTTACATAATCATCACAAATTTCGGCGAGCTCACGGCTGAACGTTTCGCCGTTTTTAGTTTCTTCCGCCCTGAAGCGGGTGTTTTCAAGCAAAACAACGTCACCGTCATTCATTTCGCCGATGATTCTTTTCGCGTTATCGCCCACAACCGTGCTGTCTTTGGCAAATATCACGTTTCTGCCGAGAAGCTCCGAGAGCCTTACGGCGACAATTCCGAGTGAAAATTTATCTTCGGGACCGTTCTTAGGTTTGCCCAAATGTGAACAAAGTATGACCTTGCCGCCGCTCCCGATTAATTTCTCAATCGTCGGGAGCGCGGCACGGATTCTCTTGTCGTTAGTGATTGTACCATCTTTGATTGGAACGTTGAAGTCGCACCGAACAAGTATTCTGCGCCCTTTTACGTTCAAGTCGTTTATATTTTTCTTTGTCATTTTGCCCATATTTTTATTCCTTTTCCTTCGTTAGATATACCTATCTTTTATTTTACCACTTTATTAAAAATTTTTCAAGTGCTTTTTACTAAAAACAAAAAATTATTTTAACCTTTTATCTCCTTGGTTTGCCGCGGATAATTACGCCGATTGCTTTTGTCCCGGCGTTCGAGCCGACAGCCGAGCCGATATAACTTTCGATTGCAGGCGGTTTACCGGTTTTTTTAGTCATGAGTTCGACCATATAATCCTCTGCTTCGGTGACGGTAGAGCGCAGCATGAGCCACGGCGTCCCCGGAGTCATGCGCTCCATCATAACGCCGACAGCGGCGTCAACTGCGGCTTTCTCGCCGCGCGCTTTTTTAATCACCGTGGTTTTATCATCAATCATGGAAATTACGGGTTTGATTCCCATGAGCCCGCCCACAACGCTTGCCGCCGCCGTAATTCTGCCGGATTTCCGGGCGTGACGGAGGTCAAAGGTCAGCAGATATATTTCCGCACAGCTGAACCAGTCCTCAAGGTATGCTACGATGCTTTCCGCGCTTTGCCCCGCCTTTATTTTTTTCTCCGCCTCCAAAACGGCATAACCGTAACAGACAGAATAGCAATGGCTGTCAATTATATGAACCTTCATATCGCCGAGTTCGCCTGATTCTGTAAGGTTTTGCCGTGCCTGAACCGCGTTATTGAAAGTTTGCGAACCTGCGGAGTTTATCAACACAAGAATAACATCTTCAGCGCCTTTTTCCTTACATTCACGGAACTTCTCCTCAAAGCGCGGAGCGAAAATTTGATTTGTTGTCGGGATTCCGGAATAATTGTCTGCAAGTTCATAAAACTCTTGCGGCGTCAGGTCTGTCCGTTCCCAGTACTCCTTGTCATCAATCATAATGCTGAACGGCATTATGTCGATGTCGTGAGTTTTTTCCCAGCCTGAGGGAACGTCGCATCCGCTGTCTGTAATCAAATGGATTTTTTTGTTCATTTTTGTAGTTCTCCTTTGCTTTTTATGTTTTTTGTTTACACACTTAGTTTTCCTGCTTTTTGCAGCTTCGGATATCCCCACTGCCTAAGCACCTCATAGACTCCGACTGCAACGCTGTTTGAAAGATTAAGGCTTCTCGCGCCGCTGTCGCCAATCATGGGAATCCGCACACAGTTTTCAAGATT
The DNA here is from genome assembly GCA_031281115.1 of Oscillospiraceae bacterium. Taxonomy (GTDB): domain Bacteria; phylum Bacillota; class Clostridia; order Oscillospirales; family Ruminococcaceae; genus Ruminiclostridium_E. The sequence continues at coordinate 1,802 of JAITFV010000224.1, forward strand.
CCCGCGCAGTAAATCTTCAGAGAGCCCTTTATCCTCCCTGCCGAAAATTATGTAGACATCATCGGGGTAGATTACTTCGGAATGTGCGCGGGGTGATTTAGTTTCAAAATAAAAGCAGGCTCCTTCTGCTTTATCCAAAAAATCGCCAAGATTTTCGTAGTATGTTATATCAAGCAGGCTCCAATAATCCAACCCGGCGCGCTTTAGCTTCGCGTCGTTAATTTCAAAGCCGAGCGGCTTCACTATATGCAGCCTTGCTCCCGTAACCGCGCAGGTGCGGGCAATGTTACCGGTGTTCTGCGGAATCTGCGGCTCCACGAGCACAATGTTAAGCGTGTACTTTTTACTCATCACTATATTCTATCATATCTCTAAAAATTTTTCAAGTTAAATTTCTTCATATTTCAAAAATTTATGCTCTCCGGCGAGCAGAGACAGGAATTCCTCAAAAATAACGCCGTTTCTCGGTGTTGTTCCACGCTCAAAGGTTGCGCGGATTGCCGCCTGCGTGAAAATTGCCGCCCGGTTTACGGCGATGTGCAGTTCCTCGCCTTTCAAAAGCCCGCCCGTCAGCACGGCTGTAAACATATCGCCCGTACCGGGGTAATTCTGCGGAATATAATCGAATTTTATGAGTTTCGCGCCGCTTTGATTGAAACAGGCATTAGCAACTTCGCCGTTTTCAAGCGGCACACCCGTAATAACAACGGCAGGTGCATATTTCTGCAGCTTTCCGAGCCAGTCCCGCACCATTTCCCGCGTAAGTTTCTGCGGGTATTCCTCGCCAAGCAGAATCGCCGCCTCGGTAACGTTCGGCGTGATTATATCCGCGATTTGCGCAAGTTCGCACATTCTCGCGCAAAGTTCCGGCGTATACGTGCTGTAAACCTTGCCGTGGTCGCCCATTACAGGGTCAACGATTTTAAGTGAATTCGGATAACTCCTGAAAAAATCAAGGCAGTGGTCGATTTGCTTCTCCGAGGCTAAGAAGCCGCTGTAAACCGCATCGAAGTTTATTTTAAGCTTTCTGTATTTTGCAAGCGCTGCGGGTATGAACTCGGTTGAATCTTTCATCACAACTTCACCGAATCCACCCGTGTGCGCGGCTAAAATCGCAGTCGGAACAGGGCAGGCTTGTACGCCCATCATCGATAAAATCGGCTGAATCAC
>JAITFV010000230.1 GCA_031281115.1 Oscillospiraceae bacterium
GACAGCAGAATGATTCCCGTAAGGAACAGCGCAGTTAATTTCTTCATGAAAAATACCTCACTCCCGCCGCAAACAGCGGCATATTTTTATTGCCCGGTATGTTCTTCGCCAAATTCGCACAAACCCGCTCCGTGTGCGCCATTTTACCGAGAATGCGCCCGTCGGTGGAAATTAACCCTTCTATAGCGTACATCGAACCGCTCGGGTTAAATCTCGTTTCCATGCTCGGTTCGCCATTAAAATCAACATACTGCGAGAATATCTGACCCTTTGTGATTAGCTCCTGTACAACAGCTTCACCCGCGATAAACCGCCCCTCGCCGCAGGAAACAGGCGCGGCGTAAAGCTCTCCGGTATTACACAGCGACAGCCACGGCGATTTCACGGAACCTACCCGGGTGTTCACCATTTGCGACTGATGGCGGGCGATTTTATTTGTAGTCAATGTAAGATTGTGCGGCGATATAAGACCGAGCTTTAACAGCGCCTGAAAGCCGTTGCCGATGCCAAGCATTAAACCGTCGCGAGATTCAAGCAGGCTTTTAATTTCTTCTTTAATGCGCTCATTGCTCATAAAAGCCACGATGAACTTCGCCGCAAAGCCTCCCGGAATCGCGATTATGTTACTGCTTTTTACAAGACTTGCAAATCCGGAAATTGACTCTTCAATTGCACGTGCAGAAAGATTTCTGACAATGAAAAGCTCGGTTTCCGCGCCAGCTTTTTCAAAGGCAGCCTGCATATCATACTCGCCGTTCGTACCCGGGAAAACAGGGATTAAAACTCGCGGTTTCGCGGTTTTGTTTACCGCGCCGCAGACAGCGGTATTCATGCCGCTGTACGTGATTTTTTGCGGTGCGGGTTCAGGCGGTGTTTTAAACGGAAAAATCGGTTCAAGCGCGCTTTCCCACAGCTTCTCATACTCATTTAAGTCAATCTGCACTCCTTTGCATTTAATCGCGTATTCGGGAATTGTTTCACCAATCTGCTGTGCGCCGTCAAAGGTTTCGTCAGCTTCGATTATAAACGCGCCGTAACAGGGCGTAAAAAGCTTTAAGCTGTTTATGTTATTCAGGTTTGCGCCGATTTTATTTCCGAGCGACATTTTAAATACGCCTGCCGCGATTCCGCCTGTTGTTAAAGTCCAGACGGATAGTGCGTTTTTGCGTGCGATTTCATTTTCAACAACTTTAAATATCCGCTTGACACTTGCGTAATCCGGCAGATTATTCTCGTCATAATCCGGCGCGATGTACATGATTTTACTGCCTGCTTTTTTGAATTCAGGCGAGATAATGCTGTTTATATCCGCAGTTGTAACCGCGAACGAAACCAATGTCGGCGGCACATCAATATCTTCAAAACTTCCCGACATTGAGTCCTTTCCGCCGATAGACGGCACTTCAAGCGCGAGCTGAGTTTCATATGCGCCGAGCAGCGCGGCGAACGGCTTTCCCCAGCGTTCTGGGCAGTCCCTCAAACGTTCAAAATACTCTTGAAAACTAAGCCGGACACCCTTGCTTTTGCCGCCCGCTGCGACAATTTTTGCAATTGATTCAACAATGGCGAATGCTGCACCATGATAAGGCGAAGCCTGCGAAATCACGGGATTAAATCCCCAAGACATGATTGAAGCGGTCGTTGTTTCACGATTTCTTACGGGAATTTTTGCCGCCATCGCTTGAGCGGGTGTTTGCTGCATTCCGCCGCCGAACGGCATCAGCACCGCGCCTGCACCTGCCGTTGAATCGAAGCGGCTTGCCAATGCCCGCTGTGAGCAGATGTTTAAATCCGTGACAAGTTTTTTCCAGCTTTCTGCGCTGTTTTGCATTCCCTGTAGTTTTATTTCCGGCTTCGTAACTTTAACTTTCGTGCGTTTCACCGCACCGCCCGAATTCAAAAACTCGCGGGACAAACCAACTATAACTTTTCCATTCCACAACATTTTTAGCCGCGGTTCTGCCCTTACTTCGGCAACAACTACAGCTTCCAAGTTCTGCTCACCTGCAAGCGCGATGAATTTTTCAGCATCATTTTTGTCAACCACAACAGCCATTCTCTCCTGCGATTCTGAAATTGCGAGTTCCGTTCCGTCAAGCCCCGGGTACTTCGCCGGAACCTTGTCAAGGTCGATGAACAGCCCATCTGCAAGCTCTCCGATTGCAACGCTTATACCGCCGGCGCCGAAATCATTGCAGCGTTTTATTAGCTTTGCAGCTTCGGGATTCCTAAAAAATCTTAGGTGTTTACGTCCTTCAAGCGCGTCACCTTTCTGCACTTCCGCACCGCATTTTTCATGACTTTCCGAGCTGTGCGATTTTGACGAGCCGGTTGCACCGCCGCAGCCGTCACGCCCTGTTTTGCCGCCGAAAAGAATTACAACATCACCTGCTTCGGGTTTTACGCGAACCACATTTTCCGCTTTAACTGCGCCCACAAGCGCGCCGAGCTCCATGCGCTTTGCCATGTATCCGTCGTGATAAATCTCCTGCACGAGCCCGCCCGCGAGTCCGACTTGATTGCCGTAAGACGAGTATCCCGCTGCCGCCGTATTGGTGATTTTACGAGGCGGCAACTTGCCCGGGATTGTGTCTGCGACAGGCAAGCGCGGGTCTGAACAGCCGGTAATTCTCATCGCCTGATGGGCGTAAGCCCGTCCCGAAACCACGTCGCGGATTGCTCCGCCAAGGCAAGTCGCGCCGCCGCCGAACGGCTCAATTTCAGTCGGATGATTATGCGTTTCGTTCTTGAACATGAGCAGCCAATCTTCGCCGTCAACGTCGATTTTTACCGAGCAGGCGTTTATTTCCTCGCTCTCGTCAAGGTCTTGCAAAAGCCCGTCCATTTTGAGTTTACGCATACCTGCCGTGGCAATATCCATGAGTGAAACCGGCTTCTCACCGCGCCCTAATTTACTCTTATCGGCAAGATACTTTTTGTAAGTTTCGCTTATATAATCTGTTTCAATTTCAACATCATCAATGTGCGTAAGAAACGTCGTGTGACGGCAATGGTCAGACCAGTAGGTATCGAGCATACGTATTTCAGTTATGGTAGGATTTCGGTTTTCGTTCTTGAAATAATCCCGGCAAAACGCGATGTCATCTATATCCATCGCTATTTTATAATCGCCGAGAAACCTGTTTAATTCTTCGCACGAGTAATCAATAAAGCCGTTTAAAATTTCAACTTCGGTCGGAATTTCATATTCAATTTTTAACGTCTTTTTTTCTTCAATTCTGCACTCCCGCGCTTCAGCGGGATTAATTAAATACTTCTTTATTTTTGCGAATTCAATGTCTGTGACTGCGCCTTTTAAAACATAGATTTTTGCGCACTTTACGAGCGGTTTTTCGCAAACCAAAAGCATACTGATTTCTTGTGCCGCGCAGTCGGCGCGCTGGTCGTACTGCCCCGGTAAAAATTCAACTGCGAACATACTTTCATCTGCTTCTAAAGCGGGAAATTCGTCATAAACTAAGTCTGCCGCCGGCTCTGAAAAAATTACTGGAATCGCCTTATCGAAATCCTCGCAGCTGATTCCTTCAACTTCGTAAAGATTAATTATACGCACGTTCTCGAGCGATTTAATCAACAGTGAATCTCGCAGCTCAACAAAAATCGCACTGCTCACCGCGGCGAATTCAGGTTTTTTTTCTGTAAATATTTTTTTAACAGACATTTTTTATTCTCCTATACAAAAATTATTTTCAACTTTTATTATTTTCACATTTAAAATTGTATTTTTTTGCGCGGTTTTGCTTAATATTTTCACGGGTGCATAGTTTTTCGCGTGTCCGAAAACCTCGCCGTAGCTTATTCTTTTCTCAATTAAAACACTCAGCGTTTTCCCGATTTGTGCGGTTAGAAACTCGTTGCGCATTTCCTCAGCTGCCCGCAGAAACTCGTCGCGCCGTCTGCATTTTACTCGCTCCGGGACTTGATTTTCCATAGAAGCTGCAGGCGTATTCGGGCGCTTTGAAAACGGGAAAACATGAATTTTCGCGAAGTTAATTTTTCCGGCGAATTCAAGACTTTCTCTAAATTCTTCCTCGGTTTCGCCGGGAAATCCAACGATTATATCAGTTGTTAAAGCGGTATTTCCGCCGAAAAGCGAGCGTATATTTTGCACTTTTTTGCAGTATTCTTCAGCGGTATAACGCCGCCCCATGCGGCTTAAAACGCTGCTGCTGCCGCTTTGAAGCGACAAATGAAAATGCGGGCATAGCTTTTTTTCATCTGCCAATTTTTCGAGCGTTTCATCTGTCAATAAATCCGGCTCAACCGACGAAAGCCGCACGCGGTCAACGTTCGGAAACTTTGAAACCGCGCTCACGGCGCGACATAAGCCATATTCGTACTTGGTAAGATTTATTCCGGTCAGCACGATTTCTTTGAATCCGGCCTCCGCGGCGACCCCGGCCTCTGCGCTGATACTTTCGAGTGGGCGAGAACGCGGGGTTCCGCGTGCCTTTGGAACTATGCAGTAGGCGCAATGAGAGTCACAGCCGTCTTGAATTTTTATAAAAGCGCGGGTTCGCGCACTGTTCAGGCTAAAACTATTGAATTCTTCATAAGCGCCGGGCAATTCAGCTATTTTTTCTATTGCAGCGCGGTTTTTCACGAATTCTGTAATCAGCGCGGGAATCTCGCTTCTCTGCGCTGTGCCGCAGATTATATCTGCGCCGATTTTGCGCGCTTCTTCGGGATATGCCTGCGGAAAACAGCCCATCAGAACTGTGATTACACATGGGTTTTTCTGCTTTGCGGAACTGAGAAGCCGCCGCGTTTTCTTATCGCTGTTCTCGGTGACAGTGCAGGAATTTATGATAAAAACATCAGCGATTTCAACATTTGGAACAGCAAGAAAACCAAGGCTTGCCAACTGCGCAGACAAACCCGAGCTGTCATATTGATTGACCTTGCAGCCGAGCGTTGTTAGTAGGAAATGCATAAATTTACACCATTAGCATTGTATAATATTCACAAATAATTAACCTTTACCATTATATTATACCTCAAACTTCCAAACTTTGCAAGATTCTATTGACGATTCTATTTTTTCGTGCTATAGTTTAAGTGTAGAGAAGCGTAATTTATTAAGAATAACGAAAAAGGGGTGAACATAATGGCAGAAGTAAAGATTAAGTTAAACACGATTGACGATGTCAAGAAGTTCGTGAACATCGTTTTCAAGTATGAATACGATGTGGACGTGATTTCCGGGCGATACGCGGTTGATGCGAAGTCGATTCTCGGGTTGTTCAGTATTGACCTTTCAAAGGATGTTACGGTGAAGATTCATTATGACAACTGCGAAGAACTGCTCGCGGAAATCAAGGAATTCACAGTGTAAATCAAGCAGAAACATATTGCGGCGGCTTTTTGAAAAAGCCGCCGCGAGTTTTAATTTTTTTCTTCATATTTTTGACCATTCCTTCCTCTTGAGGAGGATTTGTGCCGAGTTCGTTTTTGAGGCACAAACCGACGGGTTTGAAAGAAATCTTTAGATTTCTTTCAAACTTGTCCCTCCAAAGTTGATTTTCTACATTATAACACTTTTTTATCTGTTTGTCAACGGTTCGCCGTTAATTATTTTTGCTTCATTTAATGTATAATCATTTTAGAGGTGATTATTGTGGATTTATCGGAAGCTATAGCGGGCAGGATTAAAGGCTTATGCGTGGAACGTGATATTACTCTCAACAAACTGTCCACGATTTGCGGAATCACCCAATCAACCTTAGATTATGCCGTTAAAACCTTAAACAGCCGAACTTCGGTATCAACGATAAAGAAAATCTGCGATGGCTTGAACATAACATTAGCAGAATTTTTCAGTACAGAAACATTTAATAACCTCGAGCAAGAAATAGTGTAAGGGCGGGAATTTCCCGCCCTTCACTAAATTTATTTCACCCCAAACAATCCGTCACAACCGTCAAATCCCAGTGAAGCTGCAGCACCGACGCCGGCACTCGCGGCGTAATCGCGCCGTAGAGGGCTTTTTTGAGGATATTAGTTTTTTCGCTCCCGCTCGCAATCACGATGATTTTTTTTGCCTGCATAATGGTCTTGATGCCCATTGTAACCGCGCTCGTCGGGACTTCTTCCGGGCTTTCAAAAAACCGTGAATTTGCTTTTATCGTCTGCTCGGCGAGATATACACGATGGGTATCCGCAGCGAATTCCTCATCCGGCTCATTAAAGCCGATATGCCCATTATGCCCCATTCCGAGCAATTGCAGGTCAATCCCGCCGAGACTTCGGATGAGCTCCTCGTACCTTTCGGCTTCTGCATCGGGATTTGCTGCCGTGCCGTCGGGAATGTGGGTATTTGCTTGGTTTATATTAATATTGCTGAACAAGTTCTCGTTCATAAAATAGCGGTAGCTCTGCGGATTGCCGGGTGCCAAGCCGCAGTATTCATCGAGATTCACAGTTATAACTTGCGAGAAATCGGCGCCGCTTGCCGCTAAGTTTTTGTACAAACCTACGGGTGACGAACCGGTTGCAAGCCCGAGTACACTCGCCGGCTTTTCTTTCACCTGTGCTAAGAATAAATCCGCAGCTGTACGGCTCATTTCCTCGTAATTTTTTACTTTAATCAGTTTCATCAGCTTCTCCTTTTATATTTTGATTTTTAAGCAAGTCGCGGATTTCCTCCAAAAGCAGAATATCAGCGGCTTTTACGGACGGTTTTTCTTCTTCTTTTTTTTCCAGTTCAATTTTACTTTTCAGCGTATTCATGAATTTGATGATTACGAACACACAAATTGCAATAATGAAAAAGTTAATAATAGCCTGTATAAACTCGCCGTATGTAAACACCGGATTCTCAGCTTCGGAGTAGATACTCGGCAGATTTATTCTAAGAGATGAGAAATCAATCCCGCCGATGAGTATACCGATTAAAGGCGTGATTATGTCCTTTACTACAGAATTTACAATCGCGGTGAATGACGAACCGATAATAATTCCGACAGCGAGGTCCATTACGCTCCCACGCGAGATAAATTCCTTGAATTCCTTTACAATCGCGAGTTTTTTCTTTATAATTTTCTCTTTCTTTTCTTTCTTTTCTTTTTTAGGCATGGCAGTTGTGTCCTTTCGTGCATATCTATTATAGTCCTTTAACTTAAAAAGCGTTTCGCTTTTTAAGTTAAAGGGGCTTGCGTTGTTGCGACAGCGCCCGCTGCGCTCACGCAGCGGAAACCCGTTTAAATTGAAACTGTGGAACAGTTTTCAATTTAAACGATTATAGCTGTCTATAATTATAAAATATTATCAGCTCTGTGTCAATTCACAATTTTCGACAAAAATAATAAAATGAAGTATGACAATTAGGTTGAATAAAACATGTCATGATGTTTCATAATAAATTAAAGGCTCTGCTACATATGAAGAAGTTCAAAGAAGGAGCAGAGCCGAACGGTCCTGAAAAACAGGTCGTAATAAAATCACGGAAAGGAAATAAATTATGTACATTAAACGCGGCGAGATTTATTATGCCGATTTAAGCCCGGTTATAGGCTCGGAGCAAGGCGGAATGCGGCCTGTTCTGATTGTGCAGAACGATGTCGGAAACAAGCACAGCCCGACCGTTATAGCGGCAGCAATAACCAGCCAAAAGGAAAAATCAAAACTCCCGACGCATATTGCTCTTAATTCGCAGAACTGCGGGCTCGCAAAGGATTCGGTAGTGCTTTTAGAGCAAGTACGGACACTCGACAAAAAACGATTAAAAGAACGCATGGGAGAGCTTGACGGTTCTTCGATGCATCAGGTTGACACTGCGCTCGGTGTGAGTTTAGGAATTAATATGCAGTAATACTGTTATCCGTTTATGAAATGGATAACAGGGTTCCGCGCTGTTGCAGCAGCGCCATCCCTAAAATCCGGAACACACACTGCGCGCCCACAAGAAGCGGGGTGAAAACCCCGCTTTTAACTTGTTTTATTGCCGCCATCTCGAATTCTCCCAGTGATAATGAATCTGATAAACATCGTTTTCGGTGACAATTCTCCGCGCAAACGCTTCGTTTAAATCTGTGAACGATAAACCATCGAAAAGAAATACATTGTTAGTGTGATAGGTAAAACCGCCGGTATCAAATGTGAATCCGGCTGTTCTGTACGGTGGAGGAAGACCGCCCATTCCCCATCTCCAAGTCGATAAGAGCTGAAGCTGTACAGCATCATAACCGTTATATGTTCCGAAGTATCCGCCTACCAAAAATAAGGGCGGGTCCTCTGTCCAAGTAAAAAAAGCGTTTATAAAGCTGTCAATTATCCGCTCTTCGGCTTGCAGCGTTAAGGGAGCCAAATGCGACGGAGTTTCCCGCAGCGGTTGTGTTATATAATAATGAATTGCATAAATATCGTCTTCGCCGATTAATCCTTGCCGGTAAGCCGATTTTAAAGGAACAACCGATGTACCTTTAAAAAGAAAGATTAATTGTTCAAGGTGAAAAGTATAACCCGCTACTTCCGGCTCCCAAGTTTCTACGCTCGTACCGATTGTTCCGTTCGTCCACGGAACCCATACCGATACAGCCTCGTAACCGTTGTATGTTCCGTAATACCCAGTGAATTCTACATCGGAAACACTATATACTCGTTGTTCAGTCGGAGCAATTCGCCTAACGTACTCTTGAAAATACACCGCAAAATTTTCTCTGATTCCGAGTTCTTCCCTCCGCGATAAAGGTGTCAATGGCGGCGGGGTTTCCCTCGCCGGTGATTCTGATTCCGGTTCGTACGGTATATGTTCGGGAGCTTCTTCAACCCCCGCGATAATCCGCAACACAGCGAGCGCATCTGCGCTGTTAATTATGCCGTCACCGTTTAAATCATACGAAGCGGGAATTTCCTGAATTAATCCCGCAGTATATTGCAGAATTTTAAGCGCGTCTGATGTCGTGAACACAACAGCTGCTGTAAGCAAAACTGTAATAAATCTTCTCATCTTAAGTACCTCTCAAAAATTAATCCGGTCTGCTTAATTATCACATTAATTCTTGATTGTTACATAAAAAATTAAATTTTTATTCTCAATTAAAAACCGTTGCTTTTTTACTCGTCTCCCTGATTCCGTATCTTGAGTTAACCAGTATTTCGCCCCAGTCTCTGCTTAATCTGCTTCCGTCCCATTCAAGGGCGATGTCGAGATATTCAACGCCGCCGCTGTTGCCTTTCCACGACCAGCCGATATAACCTGCGCCGACTTCCTCGCTGTATGACAATATTGTTTGGAACGCAACCGCACCATCGTGGTGTCTGTGCCCGAATTCCCCGATTACAACAGGGAATCCAACCGCAAGCGCACGGTCTATATTGCTTCTGACGGTCTCCGCGCTCCCGCCCGCATATTCATACATATGAATGGAGAACATTGTATTTTCAAGCACATCGGAAGCGGCGACAGCAGCTCCGTACCTGAATATGCTTTCCGGAAACTGCCCCCAGCCCGCCGCGTCAATCATCAGCGTATGCCGGAGTCCCGCGTCGCGCAGTTTCGGAATGGCACGGATATACCCGTCGCGCCACGCCTCGCTTTCCCACCTGCCGAACCACTCGTTAGCTATATTTATGATTACATAAGCTTCCTGCCCGATTAATACATCTTTTATTTCAATCCAGTAATCAACGGCTTTCATCAAGGATTCAACATCGTTATAACCTGTCGCGTCGTGAACCTCAAGTACTGCAATCATCTGCAACTCCTTGCATTTTTGTATAATTTGCCGGACACTATCCGCGCTGTCCTTACTCCATTGTTCTCCGTTAGAAAGCACGATTCTGACAGTGTTCGCGCCGGTGGCGGCGATTGCGGGCAATGCAACATCAAGCTGATTTTTGAACCAGGTGTGCGGATGATTAATCCCGCGCATTATAAAGGGAGCGCCGTTCGCGTCATGCAGCGTAGTTCCTTGTATAAAGAATCCTTCCCGCTCGGCGGGCGAAGACGGAGGTTCCGATTCAGGCGGCGCCGGCGATTCTTCAAGCCCCGCGACAATCCTCAGTATAATCAGCGCATCGGCGGTATCAATTTTACCGTCACCGTTTAAATCATACGCAGCGGGGGCTTCCGAGATTATTCCTGCGGTGTATTTAAGGATTTCTAATGCATCTGCCGTTGAAAATTCTGAAGCCGAAACGCCGGGCGGTAATGAAAAAATCATCACCGCAATAATTAAAACAGAGATTAGCTTTTTGATTTTGTTCATAATAATTTCCCCGTTTTTTCCGCTGTTGCTGCCGCTTTTTTAAATGCGCTGTGCAGCAAATGCACCTCTATATCGTCTAAGGCAATATTTATTTCCTCTGTCCATGCGCGTTGCTTTACTTTGCTCAGAATCTTTTTTGCAGTTGTTTTGTCAAGCCGCTTGCAAGCATTTCTAATTTCGCTCAGTTTCTTTTTTATATAAATCTTATCATCTTCGGTAATCTCAGTTGCTGCATCGCCGTCCGTCGGCTTGAATTTTTCAATCAAGGATTTAAGCACGGTGATGAATACAGGCGTCTTATCATTTATGAAGCCCGTGCTGCGCTCTTTCCCCGCCGTTTCTAACTTGAGCGCCGCTCCGGACAACTCGCGCTCACCTATATTTGCGAGCGAACTCTTCATGCCGTGAACCGTAGTTATATATAACTCCATGTCCTCATCGTTTGCCATCTCGGAATTAATCACGGGCAGAAGCTTTTCCAATACCCTTATTGCGCTCTCGGCATCTTTAGCAAAATATTTTCCTATATCGGGGATTTTTATATTCTGCTTAGCGTTTACGGCGGCAGCCTGCGATTCCTCCGCTTTCTCTCTTTCGATTTGTTCGAGCCGCGCCGCTTCCACCACGGATTTCGGCTTTCTGTTACGGATAAAATCATTTAAAATTACGTTAAGCTCACGCGAATCTATAGGTTTTGAAATAAAACCGTCAAAGCCGTTCTTTAAGAAAACCTCTTCCTGACCGGCGAGTGCGTTCGCGGTCAGCGCAACTATAGGTTCCTTATAACCAATTTCGCGCAGCATTTTCGCTGCTTCAATCCCATTCATAACAGGCATCATATGGTCCATGAATATGATGTCGTATTTTTTCCCGGTTTTAATTATTTCAATTGCTTCAATACCGCTCAACACTGTTTCGATTTTAAGCGAGTAAGGCAGCATCATGCCTTTGGCTACCTGCAAATTGAGTGACACATCATCAACGATTAAAACGCTGCCGTAAGGCATATACTCACGTATAATCTGGGCTTTTTTAAGCCTTGCTCTGCTCTTAAAGTTGAAGTTCCTGAACTTTTCGGTAAGCTCATCTCCGCAAACAGCCTCGCCAATCCGCTTCTGCGGCAAAACAACTTCAAATACCGAGCCTTTATCGGGCTTGCTTTCCACTTTAATAGTACCGTTCATCATATCAACAAGACGCTTGGTAATACTCATGCCTAACCCCGTACCGGCGGCGGTACGCTTCTCGGTAAAGCGGATAAACTCCTCAAACAGAACGTTAATCTGTTCCTCTGTCATGCCGATTCCGGTATCTTTTACACGTATAATAAGCGCAGTGTCGAACTTTTCAACTTCGTTTTCATTTTTAGGCAAAATAGGAGAAGAAGAAACCGACAGCTCAACCTCACCCGTGTCTGTGTACTTAAATGCATTTGAAAGCAGGTTGTTGAGAACTTGTTTAATTCTGAACTCGTCTCCCAAAAATTCAAGCGGAGTTTCGGGGGTAAGATTAATTTTAAACTTGATGGGTTTGCTTTCGTAGCGCAGATAATTTAACTGCGCGTTATCACTAATCAAGCTCGGTACATCGTATTTTACCGGAACTATGTCAAGTTTGCCGGCTTCGATTTTTGAAACGTCGAGGATATCATTAATGATGTTAAGAAGCAAGTCTCCGGAATCGCAAATCTGATTAAAAGCCTCATCAACTTCGGGCGGATGCTTATCGCTTTGAAGCTGAATTTCCGCAATGCCGAGAATCGTGTTCATCGGTGTACGGATTTCATGGCTGACCGTCGCGAGGAACGCAGATTTCGCATTGCTTGCCGCTTCGCTTTCAGCCTGCTTTTTCACTAATGCTTCTATTTCTGTTATATCTTGAACAACCTCAATAAATCCTGCTGTTTCTCCGTTCAAATCACACAACATTTCGGCGTCAACCTTATAGGAACGCCCGAGTTGTTTAAAGAATGTCTGTTTTTCGCCGCGTTTAAGGCAAGCTACGCCGCATCTGTGCGTGTTGCATATTTCTGCACCCCACGTACTGCATTGCCAGCCGATTAAATCCTTGCGCTTCATACCGAGGAAATTTTCAACCGCACGGTTCACGAAAGTCCAGTTCATATTCTCGTCTGTAACGGAAATAGGCAGCGGGATTTCGTCAAGAATCGAATGGTACCAGTGCGCGAGCTCTTCAGTTTTGTTGTGTTCTTCGTTGATTTTTTCAAGCATCTCGCTCCGGTTCAGCGCATGCATCATCATCAGCCCCGCCGATTGAAGTATGCTGATTTCCTCGTCTGAAAAACTGCGCTCCTCCCGGCAGTTGTCTATCGTGAACATTCCCCAGAATTTATTGCGCATATAAAGAGGAATGACTACGACTGATTTTATCTTGAAAGTATTGAAAAAACCGTGAACTTCCTGCGGCAGTGAAGAAACCGGACCGTGTACGCATTTGCCGCTCCTGAAAACGTCTTCCCACATGGAGAACGCCTCAAAAGGAATACCCATACCGATAGGTATTCTCAGCATATCGTCCGTATCATGCATGCTTTTTGCATAATCGTTAAGCCATTCAAAGTAATGGATTATTTCACGTGTACCGTTGTCTTCCGAATCGCGCCATATATGAACACGGTCGCCGTTTACACAATTCCCTATAAACTCCATGTTTTCGAGGATTGTGTTCTCGAATGAATCTTCATCATTTATGGAGAGAAGCGCAGATGCTATATTATTTACTGTTGCGAGTAACGCGCCGTGTTCTGCGACTTTCCGAGCCATCTTCGCTTCTTCGCGCAAATCGCGCATATGCGCGGCGACAATATATTCGTTCTTGTGCTTTACGCGGATTAGCGTCACGTCAACAGGTGCGGGTTCGCCGTCTAACATCCGGTTCATCCATTCCGTGCGGTAATAACCGTTGTCCAGCGCCTTTTGTATAATATAATTCTTTTTTTCAGACGTCGGAGTACCGTCCGGCTGAAACTCCGGCAGAAGTTCAGTGATTCTGTCTCTGTACTCCTTCTTATCTTTAAGCCCGAAGAATTTCACCGCTGTTTGATTACAGTCGATATAATTATAATTTTTATCCCAGTAGCTGATATAAAGCGGCGAAGTGTCAAGCATAAGCCGCGAGCGTTCCTCCGCTCTGTTGCGTGATGCGACAAGACGCATAAGAATCAGACTGAGCATTCCCGCCAGAGCTACTCCGAGAGAAACGAGAAATATCAGCGATATTCTTAAATTTTCGTAGTAACTGTCCATAGGGGTCACGATTCCCATATACCAGCCGTTATCAAGATTAAGCTGACGCCCGGACATTAATTGAGTATCACCGATGTATGTTTTGAAACTGAAACCGGAAATCTCCGTTCCTATTTCCATGGCATCAGCGATTATAACATACTCCGGTCCGAGGTCACGAAGACTGACACCTAAAAAGTCCCGGTGAGGATGTGCAATGAAGTACAATTCTCTGTCGAACAGCATCCAGTAACTTACGTTTTCGCTGTGGTTCTTGGAAGAAAATTCATGAATTCTGCTTAGAGATACATTTACGCAGATAATAGCTATTCTTTCGCCATCGTCATTAAAAAGAGGCTGCACATAAGCGAAAATTGTTTCATTTGTGATAGTGTCTATGTACGGGTCTGTAATCCTTATTTCACCGCTTGATTTTTCGGCTTCAATGTACCACAACCGCTCTTCGGTTATAAATAAACCCGCTTCTTCTGCCGCAATCCAGTCCACATCAGGGTCTATTCCGCTGAATCCCCGCCTCTCGGGAATCTCAAACAAACCGAAAACACTGATGAAACCGGATATATTCGTAATTTCGTGCGCGTATTCGGTAATTGCGAATATATAATCTGTTATTTCGGAAATATCTGCTCCCCGCCTCATCATTCCGCCAATCGTTTCAGATATAACGCCGAGCATTGTTTTGAATTCCTGTAAATTGCTTTCAAGCTGTTCTTCAATGCTGATGAACATATTCTCAACATCTCTGTTGACGTGCGCCTTTTCACGGTTCTGACCGAACATATAACTCGCGAAAACCATAATTGCAAAAGCAATCACGACAAAAGTCACCTGCGCATAAAGCAGACGACCTCTGAACATTCTAAAAGCGTATGAGCGAATTAAAGACATAACGCCTCCTTTTTCACAATCCCCGGGAAAACTTATCGCTTATTTTAAGAAAAACATCGGCTATTTTAGGGTCAAAATGGCTTCCGCTGTCATCAGATATTATTTTTAATGCTTCTTCATGCGGGAAAGCTTTTTTATAAGGTCGGTCGGACGTGAGCGCATCATAAACATCAACAATCGCCATAATCCGTCCGTGCAGCGGGATTTCTTCACCTTTCAAACCATAAGGATAGCCTGTTCCGTCCCACTTTTCATGGTGATACAAAGCAAATAACTTCGCATTCTGCAAAAAGGCTTCATCGCTCGATTCTTTTTGAATCTCACTGATGATTCGCTCGCCTTCCGCCGCATGGGTTTTAATTGTATCGAACTCTTCCGGTGTGAGCCGTCCGGGTTTGTTAAGTATTAAATCCGTTATAACGATTTTGCCGACATCGTGCAAACGCGAAGAAGACGTAACCATATCTAAATCCCAATTTGCCGTTTCTTCCGAGTATACGCCGTATTCTGTCATCGCCTCCATGAGCATTTTTATGTATAATGTAGTCCTCTCAATATGTTTTCCCGTCATGGAATCCCGGTTTTCCACCATGTTCGCTAAAACATTAACAATACTGTCCTTGAGTTTTTTAAGGTTTTGCGTTCTTTCACGTATTATATCTTCTATTTTGAGGTGAAACTTAATACGATTTAACAGAACAGGCTCCGAAAACGGCTTGCTTACAAAGTCAGCCGCACCCATCTCAAAGCCGAGAACTTCAGTTGAGGGGTCGCTTCTGCTTGTTAAAAATATAACGGGGATTCCCGAATGTTTTTCGTCTGCCTTTAATTTTTTCATCGCGTCGAAGCCGTTGGTTTTCGGCATAAGTATATCAAGAAGAATTAAATCCGGTATAACCTCTTCAAGCAGCTCAAACATAGCGGCGGCAGACGGCAGCGTAAATACGCGGTATCGCGCTGAAAGCGCGTTTTCAGCCATAAGCAAATTAACATCGTTGTCGTCAACGACGAATATAGTTCTCATTTTTATGTATCCCCCACTTTGTTAATAATTTACATTATTCACAATAATTCTATCATATAAATTATTTAAAGTCAACTTATAAAAAATAATTGACCTTGGCGGAAAAATATAGTATACTATATAGTAATATCAAATTTTTTATAAAAGGAGAAGCATGTATGAGACATATATTTGACGAGCAGTTAAAAGAACTTAACAGTAAATTAATTGAAATGGGCGCAAACATAGAACACTCGATTTCTGCCGCTGTGGAGGCGCTGCTGACGCAGAACGTCGAACTTGCGGGAACGGTAAAAGCAGATGAACGGTTGAGCGATAAACAGGAAAAGCAGATAGAGCAGCTCTGCTTTGAATTATTGTTGCGGCATCAGCCGGTAGCAGGTGACCTGCGCATTATTTCTGCGGCTTTGAAAATGGTTACGGATATGGAGCGAATAGCCGACCAAGCCGAGGATATTGCAGAAATATCAATATACCTTGCCGATAAATCGTATATCAAACAGCCCGAGGACATCGCGAAAATGGCGATTGCGACCAAAAAAATGCTTAAAGAAAGCATCGAGTCTTTCGTAAAGCGCGACTTGGAGCTTGCAAAATCTGTGCTTGAGCATGACGATGTGGTTGACGACCTCTTCAGAAAAATCAGAAATGATTTAACGGAGTTAATTCATAAAAACCCCGATAACGGCGAACAGGCGCTTGACTTGCTCATGGTTTCAAAGTATCTTGAAAGAATAGGCGACCATGCGTCAAATATTGCAGAATGGGTTATATTCATGATAAAGGGTAAACATAAGAGAGATAAAATGGCGCGGTAAGCAGCGAATTTCAACAACAGGAACAGGCATAAAAATTAATGAAAAAAATTTTAAAATTATTGACAAGCAGAGCTTTTTTAGTCAGCGCGCTTATGTTTATCGAAATCGCGCTGGTCGCTTCAATCATGATTTTTTTATCTCAGCTGTTTCTGCCTATTTTTTTCCTGTTTCTATTGTCAAATATAATCATAGTTTTAGGTATAATCAGCAGAAATAACAACCCGATGTTTAAAATCGCGTGGCTTATTCCCGTGCTCGCGATTCCTGTTGCGGGTGCGCTTTTCTACATTATGTTCGGGCGCACACATCTAAATAAAAAAAATACTAAAAGGCTTACTCTTGCCTATAAAAGCGCGGATGAATTTTTCACTAAGAATGAAGAGCTTTTAACGCGCCTTGACGCGAAAGCTCCGCACATAGCAAGAGAGGCTTTCTATATTATGGAAAGTTCCCGCACGGATATTTTTGAGTTCACCGAAACCGAGTATTTATCGCCCGGTAATATATTTTATGAAAAGTTAGTTTTTGAGTTAAAAAAGGCAAAAAAATTTATTTTCATTGAATATTTTATCATTAACGAAGGTGAAATGTGGGAGTCTATAAAGCACATTCTCGCCGAAAAAGCCTCTCACGGCGTTGAAATCCGCGTACTCTACGACGACATGGGTTCTGCAATCAGCGGCGTTCCGCCTGCGTTTCTGCAGGAGCTTCGCAAGCTTGGCTTTAAGGCCGCTGTGTTCAATCCGTACAAGCCGTCGCTTGACAAATTTTTAAACTACCGTGACCACAGGAAAATCTGTATAATTGACGGAAAAGTCGCCTTCACGGGCGGAATTAACATAGCTGATGAATATATCGGGATTAATGACCGTCTCGGCAACTGGCAGGACAGCGGCGTTATGCTGCGGGGTGATGCGGTGAACCGTATAACAATTATGTATTTGCAGATGTGGACGTTCACCACAAATGAGCCGCCCGCTTACGCGGATTACATGGTTGATTTCCGTGCGAATCACGACGGCTGCGTAATTCCTTTTTCAGATGAACCGCTGATTCAAGAGCTTATCTGTGAAAATGCGTACATTAATATAATCGCGAACGCCACCAAATATGTCTGTATCAACGCGCCGTATTTAATCATCGACAGGAATGTTTCTTCTGCGCTTATTCGTGCGGCGAAAAGCGGAGTTGACGTGAAAATCATCACCCCCGGCACTCCCGACAAAAAGCTGATTTACTATATGACGCAGTCGAATTATAAAGACTTGATTGAAGCCGGCGTTGAAATTTACGAGTTCACGCCCGGATTTATCCATAATAAAACCATCGTTTCCGATGACGAGAAGGCAATCGTCGGCACTGCGAATTTCGACTACCGCAGCTTTTATCTGCACTTTGAGAACGGTGTGTGGCTTTACGGCTCGAAAGCAGTGCTGCAAGCGAAAGCGTCATTCGAGAACTCGCTCGCGCAATCCCGCCGCGTTACGTGGGAGCAAATCGAAAATACGCCGTTCGGGCGGAGGCTGCTTTGCTCGCTGCTGCAGGTTTTTGCACCATTGTTGTAGGGTGCGGCGTCCCCTACAGCTGAACATTTTTAGGATTATATCTGAAATAAAGGAGTTTTTACCATGACAAAAAGAGAAGCCGTTAAATCCGACCTCCCCGCACTGCTCGAACTTTACAAGTACTTGAACGTCGACCCGATTCCCGATGTTGATGAGCGGATTAACGCAATCTGGGAGGAAATCCTTGCCGACAAGAATCATCGCGTGCTGTTAATCGAAGCCGACGGGAAACCGGTCGCGACTTGCGTTCTTATAATCGTCCCGAATTTAACACGCGGCGCGCATCCCTATGCAATAATCGAAAACGTCGTCACTCACCGCGATTATCGTAAAAAAGGTTACGGCAAGGCAGTGCTTGATTGTGCAAAGGAAATCGCAACCGCGCATAACTGCTACAAAATCATGCTCATGACGGGCAGAAAAGACGAAGCGACGTTTAGGTTTTACGAGAACTGCTGTTATAACCGCACCGACAAGACGGCTTTTATTCAATGGTTATGAAATATCGTGCGGAAATAACAACAAAAGAACAGCTTTCGGCGGCACTCACAATCAGCGTGTTTGAGTACATATACACGCCGCTTGAGTTTCTCGGTGCGAAAACGCTTGAAAAGCAGCGAATTATCGCCGTACCGCCTGTGTTTATCGGCGGAAGCGAACCGCTAATAACAAAAGAACTGCAAAAACTGAAAAAAGAAGGCTTTAAAGGCGTACTGGCGCACACTTTAGGGCATATTGAGCTTATAAAAAACGCCGGGCTTTCCGCGCACGGTGGCTTCCGGCTTAACATCACGAACAGTATTTCTCAAAAGCAATACGAGGAGATAGGTTTAACTGACGGGATTTTCTCGCTTGAGCTGCCGTTTAAGAGCATGAAGCATATCAAGCGCGGCATTTCAATGGGTGTAATGGCTTACGGGTATCTGCCGCTGATGATTACGCGGCGCTGTCCTGTGCGGGACGACAAACTTTGCGGTAAACCGGGCTGCACCGCGCTCACGGACAGACTCGGCAATAGACTGCAAACGTACTGCCGGCACAGCGAAGCAGAGGTTTTAAACCCCGTTCCGCTTGTTCTGAGTGACAAGATTGCCGAAATTCCCGCTGACTTCTGCGTTTTTCGCTTTTCCACCGGTGAAAATGTCACACAAAAACCCGCGCATGAAAAATTCACACGCGGATTATATAATAAAAAAGTAAAATAAGGTCGGAAATAAATGAAAAAGATTATAAACAGGAAATACATCTTAATATATGTATTATCTTTTCTTTTCATTGCGGGAATTGTGTTCGTTGCAAGGGGAGGGATGGTTAATGTATACAGCTTTTTATTCAACCCTTTTCGCGGCACGGTATGCGAACCTGTCCCTACCGTTGATTTATCTGATATACTTACAAGAGATGAAGCTATTGCGGATATTGATTACATACTTAAACGCTTAAAATCCCGCCACCCTGCTTGTATGAACGGAATTCCCGAAGCTGTAACAGAGCAGAGCCGCATAGAAAAAGAAAATTTGCCGGAAGAAGTAACTGCCTTGCAGCTTTGGCAGGCGGCTTCACGAATTTTAGCTGTAATGAATGATGCTCATACAGGCATCGCACCTTTTTATGAAAGTTATAATTATTATTTTCCGCCTTTTTATTTTCGGTTTGCAGACGGCGCGCTTTACTGCGCTAAAGGCGAATTTGAGGGTAGCGCTGTTATAAGTATCGGAGGAGTTCCGGTTGATGATTTATATCGGACATTCAAATCTCAATTTTGGTATGAGCGCGAAGAATATGCGGATTATTTTTTTACTTATGCTGCATGCCGCTGGCAGCATTGGTTAGCCTTTTTAAATGCTGATGTTTCGGAACAGGTTACTGTGGTTCTTGAAACACCGCACGGCGAGGTTTCAAAGGAATATAGTTTTATTGAATGGAAGCCGCCGGAAGAAAATGAAGATGATACGACATTTTTGTCTTATGAAATCGATAAAGTTCACAGTGTCGGAATATTCACTCTTACAGAATGTAAATATAATGATATTTACCGCGAAACGCTTGAAAAATTTTTTACAGAGGTTAAAAATGAACAAATCCGGACAATTGTTGTAGATTTACGTAATAATGGCGGCGGCAACGCATATGTTGCCAGTGAATTTATAAGTTATTTAGATTCTGACAGCAATGTTGGCTTCGCCGCTATACGCACTACCAGATTCGGACCTGTCCTGTGGAGCGATAAACTCCCGGAAACAAATAAAGTAAATGATTTGTTGTTTTCCGGAGATGTTTATATCCTGACTTCACCATGGACGTTCAGCGCGGCTACGATTTTTACGACAATGATAAGCGATAACGGACTCGGAAAGATAGTGGGTGAAACAAGCGGTCAAACATTACCGTTTTATGGTGGTACCCTCTCTTTTCAAACACCTAATGCAAGGTTGCTGTTTCATATATCCGGCTCGTATATCGACAGACCTGATGAAAGCAAAGAACATTTACCGCTTACACCCGACTATCCGTCACCGGCAAACGAAGCATTAGAAACAGTATACAGGCTATTATATAGCTGATTAAATTGAAAACACTAAAGTGTTTTCTCGGCAAGCGGCGCTTGCCGCCGTGCTATCAGCACGGATAATCAACTATGCAGTCAAGTCAAGCCGCTTTTGGCGGTTCGCGGCGTATACGCCGCGGGTTAAAAACGCTTTAGCGTTTTTAACTTAACTGGCTATAGTTGCAAAGGAGAACAGAATGTGCATAAAAACTAAAAAGCTGAACGATGGCGCAAAAGTCCCTTTCCGCGCAACTCCCGGGAGTGCAGGCGCAGACTTATGCGCGTGTTTGGAAGCCGATGTTGTCATTGCAAGCGGCGAACGCCTGTTAATCCCGACAGGGCTCGCAGTGGAAATTCCTATAGGTTACGGCGGTTTTATGTTTGCGCGCAGCTCGCTGGGGAAGCAGGGAGTTTCGCTCGCTAACGGCGTAGGCGTGATAGATTCGGACTACCGCGGCGAAATAGGCATGCTGCTTTTTAATCACGGCAGCGAACCTTTCATTGTTAAAAACGGCGACAGAATCGCGCAGTTAGTGATTTTACCGGTTTGCGCAGCAGAGTTTATTACGGTGGATAACCTCGCGGAAACCGAGCGCGGCGAGGGAGGATTCGGCTCTACAGGAAAAAATTAATTTTTTTGGAAATTTTTGTTGTAAGATTTACCATTTCGTGTTATAATAATAAGACAAGAACAAAAAGCGAGGAAGAAAAATGTTTTCAAAGGACATCGGAATTGACTTAGGAACAGCTAATACACTGGTTTACATGAGAGGGAAAGGCGTAATTATACGTGAGCCGAGCGTGGTGGCTGTGGACGTAAAGCACGACAGAGTGCGCTACGTGGGTCAGGAGGCTAAGGACGTAATAGGCAGAACCCCGGGTTCAATCGTGGCGGTACGACCTCTCAAGGACGGCGTAATCGCCGACTTCGACATGACTACAAGTATGTTACAGGCGTTCATCAGAAAAGCTATGAAAGGGCGCAGTTTTGCGCGTCCCCGTGTTATAATCTGCATACCGTCGGGCGTTACCGCAGTTGAACGCAGAGCTGTTAAAGAAGCTACGCAAAACGCAGGCGCGAAGCGCGTTTCTATCATAGAGGAACCTATGGCGGCGGCAATCGGTGCCGGACTCCCTGTTGCAGAGCCGACCGGAAGCATGATAGTTGACATCGGCGGCGGCACAACAGAGGTTGCGGTGATTTCGCTCGGCGGTATTGTCACGTCGAAGTCTGTCAGAGTTGCGGGTGATGAGTTTGATTCGTCCATAATAAATTATATCAAGAAAAAGTATAATCTGCTGATTGGCGAACGCACGGCAGAAAATCTTAAAATCGGCATCGGTTCTGCTTTTCCGCTTTCCGACAATGAGCCGGTTATGGATATAAAGGGACGTAATCTCTTAAATGGCTTACCCGAGAACATCACAGTCACAAGCGAAGAA
>JAITFV010000156.1 GCA_031281115.1 Oscillospiraceae bacterium
ACAAATCCCCCTCAAAAGGAAGGAACGGACATAAAAATGAAACACTTTTTTAACAGCTTCAGGTTTGCGATGAGCGGTATTTTGTTCAGCGCGAGATATGAGCGGAACATGCGTATTCATATCGTTGCAATGCTGTATGTGCTGTATTTTACACGGTTTTATAATTTCACGCGCGCGGAAATAATTCTGCTTATTCTGACCTGCATAATCGCCATCACGACAGAAATGCTCAATACATCAATCGAAGTAGTAATTGATAAAGTCTCACCCGGGTATCACACCCTCGCGAAAATCGGCAAAGACGTGGCAGCGGGCGCAGTGTTAATCGCTACAACCGGCGCAGTAATCATCGGTATAATTCTGTTTTGGGACACAGACGTGTTCTTTCAGGTTTGGCTGACCTTCAGCGGTTCGGCGATTAACGGATTGTTGTTTGCAGGTTCGCTTATGCTGGCATTTTTGTTCATTAATTCGGGGAAAAAGCGTAAGGCTAAAATAAGAAAAAAAGTTGAAGAAGAGGGACATAAGTTACATGAAGAATACAACGGAATCTTTGAAGAAGAGTAATGTTTTTGCGGCGCTTGCCGGTAAAACCAACACAGGGAAATCAACACTTATGAATTTGCTCGTGGGTGATAAGGTTGCGATTGTCAGCGAAAAGCCGCAGACCACCCGGACGAGAATTCACGGTATCATTACGCGAGATGAAACCCAGTTTGTCTTAATCGACACGCCGGGCTTCCATAACGCGAAAAATAAACTTTCCGAGCATATGCTGAAATCGGCGCGTTCCGGCGCGGCAGGAGCGGATGTAATTCTGATGACAGCGGATTGCACCAAGAAAATTTCACAGGCGGAATTAATGCTGATTGAAAGTTTAAAACCGCTCGGAACCGATGTAATTCTTCTTTTAAATAAAATTGATTTAATGAAAGACAAGACTAAATTGCTTGCGTTGATTGAGGAGTATACGAAGCTTCATGATTTCGCGGAAATCATACCGATAAGCGCGAAAAATGCAATAAACACCGAAAAAATCCTGCCCGCTATGCAAAAGTATGCAGTTGAAACTGAGAGCGGCGAACATTATTTCCCGGGAGATATAACGACCGACCAAGCCGAAAAAGCTTGGCTTGCGGAAATTATCCGTGAGAAGGTCTTGCTGTCGATGTTTGAGGAAATTCCGCACGGTGTCGCGGCAGAAATTGAAACTTTAGAAGAAACGAAAACAAACTCGGGTAAGCCGTTGATTGAGATTTCTGTTGTAATCATCTGCGAAAAAGCGAGCCATAAAGGCATGATTATAGGAAAGCAGGGTGCGAACCTAAAGAAAGTGGGTTCGGCGGCACGCCTTGAAATGGAGGAGTATTTTAAGTCTAAAGTGAATATGAAGCTGTGGGTTAAAGTAAAAGAAAACTGGCGCAACAAAGAGGGATTTATCGCTGATTTGGGGCTGAACTCTGATGCTTAGTACATTAAAAGGCATAGTAATCGGGCAGCGTAATGTCGGCGAAAACAGCCGCTTTATCGACATATTAACAGAAGAGCTCGGCGTAATTGAAATTACCGCGCATGCAACACGAAAAATCAATTCTAAAAATGCGGGAAGTACCGCGCTCTTTACTTATTCCAAATTTTGCCTGAACAAGAGCAAGTCGCGATATTCAATCAACAGTGCAGAGCCGATTTACAGTTTTCACAAGCTCTCGGCGGATTTCGCCGCGCTCAGTTTGGCAGCTTACTTCGCGGATTTAATTAAATACACATCGGCTTCAGAGCAAAGAGCAGACGGGCTTTTGCGTTTTTTTGCGATTAGTTTATACGAGCTTGAGAAGAACGAACAGACAGCGCACTGCACGAAAGACACTTCTGCTCCTGCAAACATCTCGCTTATAAAGTCGGTTTTCGAGTTGAAACTTTCACAAATATTAGGACTTTCGCCGGACTTAATCGCCTGCGCCGAATGTTTCTGCTATGAGCACGACGAGATGTATTTTATCATAAACGAGGGGAAATTGTTTTGCGGCGACTGCTTCAACGACGCGAAATGCGGCAGCGATACCCGCTTTGTGTTGAACCCCGCGCTACTCCGCGCTATGCGCTTTGTGATTTTCTCGCCGAATGAGAAGATTTACAAGTTTGAACTCGGTGGAAAAAACCTCCGCGAACTCGCCTTCATAACTGAGAGCTACCTGCTGTATCACCTCGGACGGGGGTTTAAGACGCTGGATTATTTTAAGAGAGTGACGTAAAATATTGACAATATCAAATCACTATAATTCTTGTTAGGAGAGAAAAAAATATAAAAATGAAAAACGACTTTAAAAAATTAGAATTAGATAAAATTTTGAACCTGCTCTCCGAGCAGGCTTGGAGCGACAGCTGTAAGGAGAAAATCGCCGAAATCGAGCCGCTGTACAGGATTAACGACATCCGCGATGAACTGCAAAAAACCGATGACGCCTTCACGCTGTCAGCGAAATTCGGCACACCGCGCTTCTCGCGGGTTAAAAATGTTTGCGAAAGCGTAAAACTCGCAGCAAACGGCGCTAACCTGTCACTGCGCGAACTTCTCGACATCTGTGCAGTTATCAAGAATATCGGCGCGCTCGCAGGCTGGTATTCACATACCGATTCCAATCAAAGATTAAAATCGGGAATGCCGCAATCTACGGACTGCGCGGGAATCGAAAACTCGCTTGCAGGGTATTTCGCTTTCCTCACGCCAAACAAAAATTTAAGCGAGAAAATCGACAACGCAATCTTGTCTGAAGAGGAACTGTCCGACAGCGCAAGCCCCGAACTCGCCCGAATCCGCAAAGCTATAATCCGGCAGGGGCAGAATATCCGCGAACAGCTTGATAAGTTAGTAAAAAATCCCGACAAGCAGAAGTTTTTACAGGAAAATATAATCACCACGCGCGATGGGCGCTTTGTTGTGCCTGTTCGCATCGAGCATAAAAGTGAAATTTCGGGGCTTGTTCACGATACATCGTCAAGCGGGCAGACACTCTTTATCGAGCCGATGGCGGTGGTTGAAGCGAACAACGAGATTAGGCTGCTCAAAGGACAGGAGCAGGCGGAAGTTGAGCGGATTATTGCTGAGCTTTGCGCTGATGTCGGGGATTTTTCCGAACAGATAATCATCGGCTTTGAAAACATGATTAAGCTCGAAATGTATTTCGCCAAAGCCAACCTCGGAGCGCGTATGAAAGCCTCCACACCCGAAATCATGGAAACGCCCGGATTATTATTGAATAAGGCGCGGCATCCATTGATTGCTCAAGACAAAGTTGTTCCTGTTACGATTGAACTCGGAACAAACTACACCTGCCTGATTATCACGGGTCCCAACACAGGCGGCAAGACAGTCGCGATTAAAACCGCGGGACTGCTGACTTTGATGGCTATGTGCGGGCTGATGATTCCTGCGGCAGACGGCAGCAGGGTCGGGCTTTTTAACGGCGTTTTCGCTGATATAGGCGATGAACAAAGCATCGAGCAGAGTTTGTCCACGTTTTCATCTCATATGAACAACATAACGCGGATTATAAAAACTGCAGACAAAAACTCGCTTGTGCTTCTTGATGAACTCGGCTCCGGCACTGACCCGATTGAAGGCTCCGCGCTTGCGGTTTCGATTTTGGAATATCTTAAAAGCCGCAACTGTCTTGTACTTGCAACTACGCACTATCAGGAGGTCAAGCTTTTTGCGATTGAGGAAGACGGAGTTGAGAATGCGAGCTGCGAGTTTGATATAAACACGCTGAAACCTACTTACCGGCTGATTACCGGTATGCCGGGGAAGTCGCAGGCGTTCGCAATTGCACAGCGGCTGGGTTTAAACGAAGAAATCATTAAAACCGCGGAAAAATTAGTCACAGGCGAAAACAGGCGGTTTGAGAAAACTGTCGAGGCTTTGGAAGCTGCGCGGTTTGAGCTTGAATCCGCCAAAGCCGAAATCGAAGAAGAGCGCGCCAAAACCCTGCAAAGCAGTAAATCTGCCGAAAAAACCCGCGAACTGACCGAATACGCAAAAGAAAAAGAAATCCAAACCGCACGAAATAAAGCGTCGGGAATTATAAACGAGGTGCGGCATATTGCGGATAATTTAATAGATGAGCTGGAGCAGCTGAGAAAAGAAAAAGACAAAGAGGATTTTTCCGAGCGGGTGAGAACCGCACGTTCAAAACTTAATAAAACGCTTGATAAAATGCACGATACTGCAAATCCTGTTGTTGAAAAGAAGCAAGAGGTTTACGTTTTACCGCGCGCTTTGAAGATTTATGACACGGTTCTTCTTACCGATATTGACAAAAAAGGAACGCTCTTGACTTTACCCGATAAATCCGGCAGCTGCATGGTGCAGGTCGGATTGATGAAAACCAAGACAAAGCAAGCAAATTTAAAACTTATTGAGGAAAAAACAGAAAATCAAATTAAAATAAATAATAAGCATATTTCGACAAAGGGTCTGCAAAGCAACATGACGCGGCAAGTAAGTATGGAACTCGATATTCGCGGAATGGCGGCTGACGAGGGCGTGACGGAGGTTGATAGATTTATTGATTCAGCCATTATGAGCGGGCTTCAATTAATTACGATAATTCACGGAAAAGGTACGGGAATCCTGCGCGACGCGGTTCACCGCTTCTTGAAAGCACACAAGCAAGTTAAAAGCTACCGCCCCGGGAAATACGGCGAGGGCGAAAACGGAGTAACTGTTGCGGAACTGAAGTAATTAGGGTTTAAGTATAAGAATTACGCCATATAATAGAGAGATAAAATATTTCTATTACGGAGGCGCAGAGTATGGAAAATAACAGCTTAAATAATTGCAGGCGCAAATGTAAATGCTGCCGGGAACCGAAATTCATACAGGGAGAGCAAGGGATTCAAGGCGAGCGCGGTCCTAAAGGCTGCCGGGGACCGCAAGGAGAACGAGGACTCACCGGGCCGCAAGGCGAGCAGGGAATACAAGGTGAACAAGGGCCGATAGGACAGCCGGGTGAGCAGGGAGAACAAGGTATTCCGGGACCTCCCGGACCGCAGGGTATCGCGGGGGTATGCGGATGCGAGTGTGTGAACACAGGCGAGTTAATTAAAAACGGTAAAATGGAAGAGTTTAACGGAAACATTCCGGAAGAGTGGACAACCGCAACACCGGCAGAAATTTCACGCGAGACAGCGGGCGGCAGAGTTCATACCGGCGAATCAGCAGTCGCCGTCTCGAACGGCGGTAATTTAAGCCAAACAGTTCCGGTTCACGAGGGCTGCACTTACTTACTGTCTTTCTATGCGCTCGGCGGCGGTGAGCAGGTCGGATTAACGGCCGCTGTTACGTTTATCGGCGGCGGCATAGGATTGGAAATAACTATAAGACCGCAGGATATGCCAAACAGTAACAATAATTACGGTTACTACAGAGGGATTACAATCCCTGTACCTGCGGGCGCAGCAGCGGCAGAAATAACTTTCACAGCAACTGCCGCAGACGGTCAGTATGTAAGTATAGACGATGTTTCTTTTTCCGTGCAATAAGTATATTGACAATCTGCCGCATCTGTGATAAAATAAAAAAGTCATGCGGCTGTGGCGAAATTGGCATACGCGCCAGATTTAGGTTCTGGTGGGAAACCGTGCAGGTTCAAGTCCTGTCAGCCGTAGTCAATGGCGCAATCTTGAACTCTTTACCAAAACTATAAAATGCTCACAAACATAGAGTTTAGTAGTCATATTAGGCGGTACTTACATGGAATTAAAAGAAATCATACTAAAAGAAGAAGCGAAATCAAAAATGTTATTTGCTCATTATGAAGAGCGGGAGTGGGGAATTTTATTCTATAACGAACAAGCACCAACTTCTCACGACAGCAACCATGCTGTTTTATATCCTGAAAAGATAGCGGATTTTGAAACGGTCTTGATTGAAATAAAAGATTTTTACACATCAAAAAGACTTTCACCTCGTTTATATCAACCTTTCATCAATGGATATTTTTCTGAGCGAGAAAAAATATTAAATCGCCACGGTTTTGAAATAAAAATATTCGGAATGACAGGCTTTTTTGTTTTATCTGCTGAAAATTCTATAATTATAAAATCTCAGCTTGATATTCACAGGATAATGAAGTGGGACGAAAGGTTAGCAACTGATGTTTATATACCCTCCGACGAAGAATACGCCATTGAACCCGAAAAAAACAGAATTAAAAAAGAAAATTATTATTTATTTGCAGGGTTTTTGGGTGATGAAATCGTAGCTACTATATCATTTCATAAATCAAAATATGGTTGTACAAGTTTCGATTATATTTTGACTTCAATAAAACATCGCGGCAAAGGTTATGCAAAAGAAATGATGAATTTTGCGGTTGAATTTTGCAAGAATAACAATTTTGATAATTGTTTTACATGGTTTGCAAGTCCGTATTCTAAAAAAATCGCTTATGAAGCGGGGTTCAGACAACTTTTTGAAGTAGAAACAGGAACGGCATTTTATGAATAATATAAACAAATTATCCTGTGTGTAAGGACGTTAATAATGATACAATCACACTTTCCCCCTGAAATTTCGGACGGGTGCATTTTTCAAAAAGTAATCGTGTTACGGGTATGCACCCGAAAATGCACCCAAAGAACCCCGAAACACGAAAGGTAGGGAATATCGAAAATATCAAAGGGAACGTGTGCTTGTATCAATTTTAACGTGGTTACACAGATGGCGCAATCTCGAACTCACCGAAACGGAAATATACTTTTTCAAGAAAGTATTTCGCTTTTTAAGTTAAAGGACTATAATAAGAAAACCATAACAATATGCATTTCCATTGTCTTTGAGCAGCTGATTGTTTTTCGAGCAAGCCGCTTTAATCTGATGCGAAAAGT
>JAITFV010000263.1 GCA_031281115.1 Oscillospiraceae bacterium
ACCGCCGCCGCTAATCGCAGCGACCCGGTAATTAAAACTAATCCCCCGCCGCAAAGCTCGGTCGCAAGACTCACAGCCCGGCGGGTTTCGCTGACTGTGTAAATCTTGCTTCCGTCAAAACCGAGCAGCATAGCCGCGCCGTATAAATCCGAACAGCTGATTGCGCTCTCGGCAAAACCGTCGGTCAGCACCAAATAATGTGCGAAGGACGCCAGCTCCTGCAGCGCGCCTATGTAATCCTTACCGCCGAGAATCCCGAAAACCACGGATTTGCGTACACGCCATGACGCGAATACCGCGACAGAGGCGGAAATCCCCTGGCGGTTATGCGCGCCGTCGAGCACGGTGAGCGGGTTTTTGCGGATAATTTGGAGCCTTGCGGGAATCTGCGCTTTTTTTAAGCCTTTTTTTATACAGTCTTCGGGGATTTTCAAAACACGCAGGGTTTCAAGTGCTGTAAGCGCATTTAAAAGCTGATGCCGCCCGCCCATAACTGTATGAAATATTTCACCTTTATAAACAAAATCATTCCCGTAAATCGAAATTTTCTCGTCGCTCAAAGCGTCTGTATCGGGAATAATCAGCTCTGCGCTTGTTTTTTCGCATTGCTTACGGATTTCCACGTAAGCTGCGCGCTCTTGCACAGGGTACATCACGCAGGGCTGCTCTTTTATGATTCCCGCCTTGTGGCTCGCGATTCCGCTGAGTTCCGCACCGAGAATGTCCGAGTGGTCGTAGCCGCTTGCGGTAATCACGCTGACTTCAGGTGTTACGCTTTTCGTGCAGTCCAAAAGCACGCCGATTCCCGTTTCAAGCACAACTACATCGGCTTTTTTCTTTTTATAGTATAAAAAAGCCGCGGCAGTTAAAATCTCGAACTGTGAATAATCAGGCGCTGCAGCTTTCGCTGCCCTCGTTACGTACTCATCAAAGTCTTTCTTCGGGATTAATTTATTCTGCAACTGGAGACGCTCGCGAACCGAATAAACATACGGCGATGTAAATTTCCCGGTCTTGAAACCCGCTTCAATTAAAGCACAGCTGAGAAACTCCGACACGCTGCCTTTCCCGTTAGTGCCTGCGATGTGAATAAATTTAAGACCGTTTTGGGGATTATCCAGCGCATCACAAAGAGCGGCAAACCGGCTTAAATCAGAAACCGGTCTACCGCCCGCACTAAACAAAGAAAGAGGATTATTCTGCTTCATCAGTTAATTCGCCTGTAGCTTCATCAGGTTTTACATCGTCGTCGGAATATACGGTTTCAAGCTGTTCTCGCGGAGCGGGAACATCATCGTCAGTGTAAATCACTTCGTTCTGTTCGTACGGAGAACCGCCCTCTTCAGACGGAGCAGGGAATTCTTCCGGCAGCGGCTCGAGAAGCTCTTTTATAGAAAGGCTGATTCTGCCTTTTTCTTCGTCCATGTCTGTTATTTTTGCGTCAACTTTTTCGCCAACTGTCAGCACCTGCGCAACATTGGCTACGCGCTCCCTTGAAATTTGCGAGATGTGAATAAGTCCATCGATGCCCGGCAGTATCTGTGCGAACGCGCCGAAAGGCGTAAGGCTCACGATTTCTACATTTACGACATCGCCGACATTGTAATCCTTCGCGAAGCTCGTCCACGGGTTCGCATCGGGGTCTTTCGCGCCGAGGGAAACGCGCCGTCTGTCGGGGTCGAAGCTTTTGACGTAAACATCAAGCTTATCGCCCACAGAAACGATTTCTTTCGGGTGACGTATACGGTTCCAGGTAAGTTCTGACAGGTGAACCATGCCGTCCACGCCGCCGAGGTCTACAAAAACACCATAGCTTTCCATAGATTTAACTTCGCCTTTATACTGTTTGCCCTCTTCTATTTCGCTCCAGAATTTATTCTTGATTGCGTCGCTTTCTTCTTTAAGCGCGGCGCGGATTGAGCCTACTATTCGCCCTCTGCTTTCGTTGACTTCAATTATTTTGAAGCTGACTTCTTTCTTCGCTAAATCTTCAAGCTTGCCGTTTCTCGGTATTCCGCTCTGCGAAGCCGGCACGAAAACCTTCGCGCCTTCGCAGACAACAATCACGCCGCCTTTAACAACAGCCGCAACATTGCCTGTAAGGGTTGTGTTATTGGCTTCGGCTTCGGCGATTTTTTGCAAGCCCAGCGCGGAGTCCACGCGCTTTTTCGACAACTGCACAATTCCCTCGGCATCGTTAATGGAAGTTACAACGCACTCAATTTCGTCACCTTTCTGCACAATGTCGGACGGAAACTTTGACGGGTCGCCGGAAAGCTCGTCGGCGGGTATGTAGCCCGAGTGTTTCGTGCCGATATCAACCACAGCTTCGGTTTTGTTCACGGATACAACCAAAGCTTTGACCCTGTTTCCTATATAAACTCTTTTAAAGGTTTTGTCAACCTCCGCCATAAAATCAATTTCGTTTTCCGCGTTATCAATAACCTCGTTGTTAACGCCCTTTAATTCCTCGCTCATAATACTATGAACCTCCTCAATTTTTTTCGCAGGAGTTGAAGCTCCCGCGATAATCCCGATGGATTTGAACCCTTTTAGTTTCTCTATATTAAGTTGTTTTACGTTTTCGATAAACAACGTTCTCGTGTTATTTTCACAAATTTTTGCGAGCTTTTTTGAGTTACTGCTTTCGGGTGAACCTAAAACGACCATTAAACCGCATTTTTGCGATAAAAACTCAGCTTCTTCCTGGCGTTCTATAGTCGTACTACATATTGTATCAAAAATTTGCAGGTTTGTACAGTGTTTTTTGAGAATTTCTTTATAATCCCGCCAAATCGCTAAATCAAACGTAGTTTGCGCTACAAGAATTAGTGCATTATGCCGAATACCGGTGTCGGTTTTCATTAAATTTTTTAAATCCGATACAGAATTCACCGCTTTACAAGTAACATTTTTCGACACGTGTCCGATAATTCCGCGAACTTCAGGGTGGTTTTCATCACCGGCAATAATAACGCCGCAGCCTTCGCCGGATTTTTCCGCGACGACTTTGTGGATTTTCGCGACGTGCGGGCAGGTTAAATCCTCGTAAGTCAGCCCCAATGCTTTAATTTCCGCATATTCAGACAAGCCGATACCATGGCTTCTGATAATCAGCACTTTGTCACGGGGGCAACAAGCGATTCTGTCAACCTTGGAAACGCCGAGTTTTTCAAGCTCCCGCAGAACATCGTTGTTATGAATCAGCTCGCCGCAGACCGCGCACTTGTCTGCAAGCTCTCTTACCCGCCCGACCGCACGCTTCACGCCGTAGCACATACCTGCAGTTTTAGCGGTTATTATTTCGGTCTGCATATATTTTCCCCTGAAAATTAAAATTTATGTAGGGATGCGTATAACGCATCCGTTATTTCTGCGAATGACTAATGACCGCCCCTACGGAATCAAGAATTTGTTGCTGAAGCTCTTTAACAGCTCCCATGACCCGCTCGGAAACACGTTTAAGCCCGCGCCTGTCGTCGCTTCCGATTGCGAGTTCTTCGGCGGGAATCATGTCGCCGACCGCATAATCCACCCGCTTTTTCTCGCCGTTTAACCCGTACATCAAGCAAACAGGCAGAATAGGCGCGGCAGCCATCGCCGCAATCATAGCCACGCCGCTCTTTCCGCGTCCGATTACGCCGTCTTTGGAACGTGTGCCTTCGGGGAAAATCACAAATATTCTGCCCTTCTTAATCGTATTTAAAGCTTCCTGAATCGCCTTCTCGCTGTCTGCGCCGCGGGTAACGGGAAATGCGCCGCAACGCCGAATCAGCCACGTAAAGAATGGCTTTTTCTTGTTGAAAAGCTCGGCTTTCGCCATGAAGGAATATTTGCCGGTTATATAAGCTGCAACGAGCGGCGGGTCCCAGTAGAACTGATGATTACATGCGATTATGAAGCCGCCTTTTTTCGAGATTTTCTTTGGCGGGATTTTTTCTTTGTTGTGGAAAACAACCTTGAACTTGCGGTTCATATAGAATTCTAAAAGTCTGCGGGCGATTAAATACATTATTACCTCTTGCTGTTTATAATTTCCATGACACGGTCAACGGATTCAATGAACGTATTGCCGGTTGTGTCTAAAAGAACCGCATCGGCGGCTCGCTTGAGCGGAGCGCAGGCACGTGAAGAATCATCTTTGTCGCGCTTTTCTAAGTCGGCTAAGACATCATCGAAATTTACATCCGCACCTTTCGCGATAAGCTCGTTGTAGCGGCGCTTAGCACGTTCCTTTGAATCAGCCGAGAGGAAAATTTTAACGTCAGCGTTCGGAAGGATTACAGTGCCGATGTCGCGTCCGTCCATGACTACGCTGTTTTTCGCGGCGAAGTCCCGCTGTAAATCAAGCAGAAACGCTCTGACCGAGCCGTAAGATGAAACTTTGGAAGCGAGCATGGAAGCGCCGGGCGTACGGATTCTGTCGGTAATATCATCACCGTTAATGAAAACACGCTGTACTCTGCCGGAAAGCTGTATTTCCGGCGAAATGCCGGGAAGCGCGGCTGCGACGGCTTCTTCGCTGTGCGCATCAACGCCGTTCTCCTCGCACCACACGCCGACAGCGCGGTAGAGCGCGCCGGTGTCCATGTAAACTATACCAAGCCTTTTTGCACATTCTTTCGCAATCGTGCTTTTCCCTGCACCAACCGGTCCGTCTATTGCTATTTGCATGGTTTATCCTTTCTATGGGTGATTATACTTGATTAACTTGCCGTTTTTTCGGAACGCCGAGGGCGTCGTAATCACAGATTTACTTGCTGTTTTTCGGAACGCCGAGGGCGTCGTTCCCTACTTTATTTCATCTTCGGCGCAGCAGTGGCGGGGAAAATCCGGGTCGTAGCGCACGCCGATTAATTTCCCGACGTAGCTGTCATAGTAATCGCTGCGAATATCCAAAAGCTTCCTGAACCTTTCATCGCCGACCCAGAACTCAACTTCGGGTTGTTTGTTCTTCACATTTATGAGTTTAGCTTCGATTTTAACGCCGTGATTTTTAAGATGTTTCAACTGTGCGCGCTTTTTGAAAAACCCCATATTTTCATTAAGTCCTTTCTTCACCAACGAAGAATGAAAACAACGTTTTCCCCGTTTCAGTCGTATTTTGTTTCAAACTTGTTTCCCTC
>JAITFV010000275.1 GCA_031281115.1 Oscillospiraceae bacterium
TGGAGGGGTGGCGCGAAGCGGCGGGGTGGTTTGTAGGTAAAAAAACGATACAATCGGCAACTGCGATAAACCAAAAACAGTTATTATGAATTAACAAAATAACAGGATACGTTTCCGTATCCTGTTGTTTTTAAGCACATGTATTAGTAGGGCGTGACGCCCTCGGCACGCCGTAATAAGATTAGTTTGCTGCTTTCTCGGAACGCCCTCGGCACGCCGTAATAAGATTAGTTTGCTGTTTTTTCGGCACGCCGTAATAAGATTAATTTGCTTTTTTTCGGAACGCCGTAATAAAATTAATTTGCTTTTTTCGGAACGCCGAGGGCGTCGTTCCCTACATCATACAGGGTTACGCCGCGTTCATTATTTCCAGCGCCTTTTTATACAGCGGGTCCATTTCGCAGCCGCAGCTTCCGCAGTCGGCATCAGCCTGCTTCAAAGCGGCGACGAGCTCCTTGTCGGTGTCGGCGCAGTCCGTGACGGAAAGCCATTTTTTCGCAGGCGCGTCGATTACGTCCCACCCGCATTCTGAAAGTTTTGTTACGATTGTTCTGAGTTCCTGATTGTTTGACATTTCTGTGTCCTCCATTTTATTTTGATGTTTTAATTATACCGTATTTAAGTGGACAACAGTGTGTCATATTGTAAATTATTTTTTGGGAAAAAATAGTTGACAAGTCAGAATTAGTATGCTATAATGTTTTTTGTCACTTAAAATTTATGGGCAAGGAGGGAAAAGAGTGCCTAACATTAAATCCGCTAAGAAAAGAGTTTTGGTTTCGAGAAAAGCCAATACGAGCAATAAATCGCAAAAATCAGAGCTGAGAACGCTGCTTAAAAAAGCGAACGCAGAGGGCGCAGACAGCGCGGTAATCGCTACGGCTGTCAAAAAGACCGACCGTGCGGCGGGCAAAGGTTTGATTCACAAAAATAAGGCGGCGAGAATCAAAAGCCGCTTAGCGAAAAAAGAAGTTTCTGCGTAATAACGGTCGGGCGTAAAGCCCGACTGTTTTAGTTTTGAACCCGGTGGTTTTTACGGTGAACATCATGAGCCTGCACTTCTTCCGGGGTTACGAAATACTGCTCAACAACCCTTTTATCTTCACCTTCGCCTTTGGTAATGGTCACCTTACAACCGTTTTCCTTTAAGCGTTTTGCTCGTTCCGGATTTCTAAAAAATTTAGATAAGTCGTATTCTCTTTTCATCATACCATGCCTCCATAATAAATTTATGTTTCATATGAATTATGTGTCGCTTATAGCATCGTAAAATCCTTGCGGTAAACCCCAAGTGCTGCCTGTCCTCTCTACGTTATATGTAACACCTTTGAAACTCACGCTTTCCAGTGTTAAACCATCGCAACGCCCATCGTGATGCAAACGATTGCTTTCAATGTTTTCTTCTTGAGACAGGTCAACGGCGGCAGGAAAATCCGCCCAACCACAACATGTAAAACTCTCAACCCTTGTTAAACTATCGGGAAGCGTAATGTTTGTTATCCCTGTACCAACGAACGCACTATCTCCTATATAAGTTATACCTTCGGGTATTGTAATGCTCGTAAGTCCTATGCAACCCTCAAACGCATTACTACCTATGCTCGTCACGCTGTCGGGAATTATAATTTCGGTAATCGCAGAACGATTTTGAAATGCGCCGTTTATTGCAACAACATTCGCACCCTCAATAACGCTCGGGATTTTAACTTCTGTTGCACTCCCCCTATAACTTGTAATCGCGATACCGCCGTCAACCATCGTATACTCAAAATCACTTGCAGGGTTTTCGGGAATTTCAGCGGGTTGGATATCATCGGACGGCGGTTGCGGTGGCTGGTTGTTTTCAGCGTGCGGGCGGGACGGGCTATCCGAATCCCCGCTACACCCCACAACTCCCAAAACCAGCACCGCCGCCAACATAATCGCAAATATTCTCTTCATTTTTAAAATCCTCCAATTTTTGTAGTTTGAATTTATCGCTATGTCACATATGACATATACAGATATGTCATATTATAACATATCGTTCCCTGCTTTGTCAATATATAATTATATTAAAAATGCAGGGGGAATTGCTATCATGAGCGAATTCAAAAAAGAACCGCTAATAATTAAGAGGCGGGGAGAAGATGGACATAAAATGATTACTATTCGTGTAAGAGAAGATACCCTTTTAAATTTAGATAAAATGGCGACCGAAATAAATTGTTCAAGGAATGAATTAATAAATGTTATGATTAATTACGGCATAGAGAATATTATTATAGAATAAACAAAAAACGCCTTTTCGGCGTTTCTTGCATTATTCCACTGTCTGCACAACCGGTTCTGTTGTCAGCTTCCTTATAATCTGATTTGAAACTAAGAATCCCTCGCGTGTAATCGCGATTCCCGTATCGGTAATTTTCAAATAATCCGGCGGCACTAACTTGCATCTTTTCATCATCGCTTCCTTGCGAAGCCCGAATTTCTCGCACTCCGCGAACGTCA
Source organism: Oscillospiraceae bacterium (assembly GCA_031281115.1). Classification (GTDB taxonomy): domain Bacteria; phylum Bacillota; class Clostridia; order Oscillospirales; family Ruminococcaceae; genus Ruminiclostridium_E. Next base: position 2,491 of record JAITFV010000275.1, read on the forward strand.
GCCCCTCAGAAAGCCGAAGTTTCAGCATTGCATAATTCTCGAAATTAATTTCTTCTTTTTCGGTTACAATTATGTTCTGAATATTTGATTTCACAAACTCACGAATATCGCTCATCACAAAAAACCGCTGAGGACAGCTGCTGCCATCGCTGTTGTAAAAAGAATGCGCGGCGGTTCCGATTCCGAGATATTCCCCGCTTCTCCAGTATTTCAAGTTATGTCTGCACTCGCAGCCTTCTTTCGCGAAGTTGCTGATTTCATACTGCACGAAGCCGTGCTTTTCAAATTCTGCCGCCGCCGCGAGATAAATCTGCGCGGTTGTATTCTCGTCGGGGAATTTGAGATTCATGCTTGCGAAAGGCGTTTTCGGCTCAATTTTAAGCATATACGCCGAAACGTGATGAACTCCAAGTCCCGCAAGCACTTTTATGCTCCGCCTCACGCTGTCGGGCGTCTGTCCGGACAGCCCGAGCATTAAATCAACAGAGATATTCTTGAAGCCGCACTCAAGCGCGAGTTTTACAGAACTTGTCGCGTCCTCCGATGTGTGCGTTCTGCCGAGTGCGCGCAGCTCACCATTCGAGAACGACTGTACACCTATCGAAAGACGGTTCACGCCGCTGTTTTTTAATGACAGGAGCGATTCCTGTGTTAATGTATTCGGGTTCGCCTCGACCGTGATTTCCGCGCCGTCTGTGAACATCAGTTTCCCCATAATACGGCAGACGTCCCACCATGCCGCGGAGGGCGTCCCGCCGCCGAAGTAAATCGTATCAAAACGCTCCTTGTAATATTCGGCGTTTCTGATTACCGCGTCGGCATAGGAATAAGAAGCGCGGCTGTCGTAAGGGACGGAGAAAAAGTCGCAGTAGGGGCATTTTTGCAGGCAGAAAGGTATATGGACGTATAATCCGAGACTCATAGCTTTTTCTCCGTTCTTGCAAATAATTAATGCTGACGACCAATGGTCGCCTCTGCCTTACGTATCAAGCTTAAGCACTGCCATGAAAGCTTCCGTGCGGCTCGTGCCGCCTTACGTGTCAAGCTTCAGCACTGCCATGAAAGCTTCGGGCGGCACTTCCACGCTGCCGAGCTGCCGCATTTTTTTCTTACCCTCTTTCTGCTTTTCGAGCAGTTTTTTCTTCCTTGTAATATCTCCGCCGTAACACTTCGCAAGCACGTCCTTACGCATAGCCTTGACCGTTTCGCGGGCTATTATTTTCCCGCCGATTGCCGCCTGAATAGGGACTTCAAACAGCTGACGCGGGATATTGTCTTTCAGCTTTTCGGCGATTCTGCGCCCTCTTGCATACGCTTTGTCCGTGTGAACAATGAAAGACAGCGCGTCTACAACTTCGGCGTTCAGCAGAATGTCAAGTTTTATTAATTTACTCGGCACAAAGCCGCTGATTTCATAATCGAAGCTCGCGTAACCGCGGGTTTTTGATTTTAACAGGTCGAAAAAGTCATAAACAATTTCGTTAAGCGGCAGGTCAAAGTGCATATCCACGCGCTTTTCATCAAGATACTTCATGTCCTTGAACACGCCGCGCCGCTCAATGCTGATTTCCATAATCGCACCGATATACTCGGCAGGTGCAATTATATGCGCATCTGTCATAGGTTCATATGCCTGCGCTATTTCGGTAGGGTTGGGATAGTTCGCAGGGTTGTCTATTTTAATTTTCTCGCCGCTTGTCATTTCTATTTCGTAAATAACCGACGGCGCAGTTGTGATTAAATCTAAGTTATACTCCCGCTCTAACCGCTCCTGAATAATTTCCATGTGCAGCAGCCCCAAAAATCCGCAGCGGAAGCCGAAGCCGAGCGCGTTACTTGTTTCCGCCTCGAAAGTCAGTGCGGCATCGTTAAGGCGCAGTTTTTCAAGCGCGTCTTTAAGGTCGTTATACTTCGCGCCGTCCACGGGGTAAATCCCACTGAACACCATAGGCAAAACAGGGCGGTAGCCGGGCAGCGGCTCTGCTGCAGGGTTCGCGACACTTGTGACAGTATCGCCGACCTGCGTGTCGCTGATTTGTTTAATTGAAGCCGAGATATAACCGGCTTCGCCCGCTTTAAGCTCGTCGGCAGGAATATTACCTGTCGCGCCCATGTACCCCAGCTCTACTATTTGGAACTCCGCGCCTGTCGCCATCATGCGGATTTTATCACCCTGCACGATTTTGCCTTCCTTCACGCGGATATAGATAATTACGCCTTTATAAGCGTCATAATAACTGTCGAAAATCAACGCCTTGAAAGGTTTTTCAATCTCGCCTTTCGGCGGCGGAACAAGCTTTATTACCTGCTCTAAAACTTCGCGGATATTTATGCCGTTTTTTGCACTAATCTCCGGCGCGTCCATAGCAGGTATGCCTATAACGCTCTCAATTTCCTCTTTCGCCGCCTTCGAGTCTGCGGCGGGGAGGTCGATTTTGTTTATGACAGGAACGATTTCGAGGTCTGCTTCCACGGCGAGATAGGCGTTTGCGAGCGTCTGCGCCTCAATCCCCTGCGAAGCGTCAACAATGAGAACCGCACCCTCGCAGGCGTTCAGCGAGCGGCTGACTTCATAGCTGAAGTCAACGTGTCCGGGCGTATCAATTAAGTTTAAGATATATTCCGCGCCGTTTTCTGCAATATAATTCATACGGACAGCGCGGGCTTTTATTGTAATCCCGCGCTCCCGCTCTAAGTCCATATTATCTAATAATTGTGCTTCCATATCGCGCAGCGCGACCGTTTGCGTGAGTTCCAAAAGCCTGTCGGCAAGGGTAGACTTGCCGTGGTCTATGTGCGCTATTATGCAGAAGTTGCGGATGTTGTTAGGGTAGTCCAAGCGTTAAACGTCCTCCGGGTTATTCTTTGTCCTCTGTTTTTTTATCAATTGATTTTGCAGTTTTTGCTTCTTCAAGGACGGCATTTACGATTTGCTCTATGCCCTCCATGTCTTTCTTTTCGCATAGTCTTGAAAGAGCCGTGAACATACCTACTATTTCGATTCTGTTCATATTTTCATCAAGTCCTTTCTTCACCGGCAGCGAATAGCTTTGTTTTAAGCTCATACTAAAATCCAATAAACCGGTTTATTGGATTTTAGGGATGGCGCTGTTGCAACAGCGCGAAACCCTGTTATCCATTTCTTAAATGGATAACAGTATCGATTCTCCTGTTTAAAACGCGAATCCGAGGTCATTCAGGATTAATCTGTAAAAACTCTCCCACTGCCCGGCAGACCAGTAATAAGACTCATCCCAGTCGTCAATATAATCAAACCAGTCGGCAGAGTGTATTGCGTCCATTACCTCGTTATAAATACCGGTCACGTCAAAGCCGTAATAACTTTCAATAGCCTCAAACCACTCGTACCAAAGGAAGAAAGCGCAATTGCCGAAATCATTAAGGATACTGTCCCAAATTCTGTCGTCCCAGATGTTGCCAAGCACTACTCTCCATCCTGCCTCGGTGGTGTTCAGTATATATGCAGCGTAGGCGTAATCCTCAGCCGAATCCATCCAGTGAACATTGTCGCAACTATCGCAGACCTTGAGTTCATAACACGAACTGCACCAGCACCACTCGTCGCCGGAACACTCATCATCATAATTCCAGTTATAATCGTCATCCCAGTCATAGCAATCGTCACACCAGCACCATTCATCGCCCGTACACCAATCGTAATTATCCCAGTCCCATAAGTCGTAGCAATCGTCGCACCAGCACCATTCCTCGCCTGTACACCAATCGCCCCAATCCCTGTAGTCATCAAGATAATAATCCTGTACGAACAGTATGTCTGAACCGGTTGAGAAGAGCAGGTCTGCAATAAAGCCCATATCCAAATCCGCCGCCCAGCTCATTATATCCTCTCCAAAAGCCTCCATCGCCCGCCAGTCGTTCATGTCGATGGTGTTATTATCCGTCATAGGCGGTCTTGTTATACTTTTGCCGGTGTTTGCGTTTGTTGTAATATCAATATCAACAACCTTCGCCCGAAGCTCAATTCCGTAAATATTTCCTGCTACGGAAACGCCGATGCTTTGGCTGCTGCCGGTGACTGAAGAGCTTAAACCTATTTCGATATTCAAAGCTTCCTCAATGGGTATGCTGATGTTTATGTCGCCGCTGAACATACCGTTATCGTAGAGCCTGAAGTCCTCATATTCAACCGTAAACGAGAAATCATCAACATTATCGCCCGAAATGCCGAACCTGATTTGCCCGGTGCTGTAGTCTTTATCGGTTGCGCCTTCATCGCGGTATGTAATGATTGTGGTATTGCCCCGCCAATCGGTAGTAGAGAGCCTCGCGTTTTTTGCGTACTGCCCGTTTCTCTCTGTAATTGAGGAATAACTGAAAGCCATGCCGTCTACAATTATATCGCGCCTGATTACATCTTTACCGCTGATATAAACCCGCATAGTCACGAACTCTTCGCCGTCGAAATCGGAAACATCAACTTCATATAATTCTTTGCGCATTTCTTCAATGGCTTCATCAAACGTCTGATACCATGCATAGTCAACGTAATAATGATTTTCCAAGTCGTAAATATTTCTGATGAAATCCATTAAAACTTTGCTTTCAAGGAACGCATCGAAGCCCGCGACTGCAATTTCATATAGGAACGCTTCGTCTATAATCACTTCAAAAACATCTGCGTTTCTGCTCAGCTCGCCTACGAAAACTTCTTCGCTCCAGGCGGGCTCCAAGTCTGCGGTAAGCTCAAAATACCTGTCGAGTACTGCGTCCCCGATTTTCTTTAACTCTTTTAACATCTCGTCGTAATCAATATCGAAGTTAAAGTTTTCCATACCGGTTGCGCCGAAAACTTCGTTTAAAAGTATGTAGTATTCGGAGATTCCCGGGAGATGCATAATCATTTCGCTTCCGAGCTGCCAGTATTCAAAGGACGCATTGATTCCGAGCAGCTCCGCGCCGAGCATCGCGTAAATATCAGAACCGTCAACAATTGCCTCGTAGTTAAACGTCATGCTCCCGAACTCCGACAAGTCCGGGATTCCCGGAATCGGCAGGTTTGCGAGGTCGCTTGAAGGCGTGATTGTTATGCTTCCCGATTCCGCGGCGGAAGTCGATGTGTTAAGCCACGGCGAAAAGCTTGAAAACAGCGCATTCAGCGCGTTGCGCTCTGCTCTCTCGTAAGAAGATGCGTTATTTCCCAAGAAGAACAGCAGTGCTGCCGTTACCATTCCCGCCAAGAGCGCGCAAACGAGAATAATTATAACCGGCGCTTTACTTTTTTTAACTATTGCAAAATTATTATTTTCCATGATTACCTCCGGAATTGTTTTATATTTTTACGTACAGAATCAGTATAACATATTTTATTAGTAAAATCAAGGGTTTTTGGCAAAAACTTCACCCGCTATATTCACGGCGCTTTTTGCGTCTTTCCCGTAGAAATCTGCGCCCGCTTTTTTCGCCCAGTCCTCGGTTACAACCGCGCCGCCGACCATGATTTTGCAGTCTGTTGCAGATTTTACGAGTCTTGCGGTTTCCTCCATAGCGGGGAGCGTGGGCGTCATTAATGCGGATAACCCCACAAGTTTCACGCCTTGCCGCTTGACTTCTTCCAAAATCACCGAAGAATCAACATCTCTGCCCAAGTCCACCACGCTGTAACCGTAGCTTTCGAGCAGCGTACGAACTATGTTTTTGCCGATATCGTGAATGTCGCCTTTTACAGTAGCTAATATAATTTTGTTGGCGGATTCATGCGGCGTGTCGAGGGTGTCGCGCCCTACGCGGGTTTTCACGATTTCAAAGCAAGCGGCGGCAGTTTCGGCAGACAGCATTAACTGCGGCAGGAAGATTTTTCCTGTTTCAAACAATTCACCTGCCTTGTCAAGCGCAGGGATTAACTGCGTGTTTATGATTTCAAGCGGAGCAGTCCCGGTTAAAAGTTTTTTCGTGATTTCAACAGCTTCTGCTTTTAAGCCGTTCAGCACAGCGTAATGCAAGGACGTGCATTGCGCATCTGCCGTGTTTTCCGTGCGCCCCCCTGCAGAACCAACATATTCCGCCGCGTTTTTATCATGCCCCGCAAGCACGTTAAAAGCCCTGAAAGTATCAAGCATATCTTTTTCATTGGGGTTCATAATCGGCAAGTCAAGCCCGCTCTGAAGTGCGAGCGCGAGGAAAGTCCGGTTGATTATACCGCGCTCCGGCAAACCGAACGAAACATTTGACACACCGAGAACAGTTTTAAGTCCGAGCTTTTCTTTAACGAGCGCGACGGCTTTCAAAGTTTCAAGCGCGCTTTCCTGTTCCGCGCTTGCGGTTAAAGTAAGGCAGTCAATGAAAACATCTTCGCGTTTAATCCCGAGTTCAAGGGCGCGGTTCAGGATTTTTTCGGCGAGAGCAAGCCTTTCTTCCGCTTTTTTGGGGATTCCCGATTTGTCCAAAGTAAGCCCCACCACCGCCGCGCCGTATTTTTTCACGAGCGGCAGAATCGCTTCAAGGCTTTCTTCCTCGGCGTTCACCGAGTTTACAATCGGCTTGCCGTTAGTGACGCGGAGCGCGGCCTCTAAAGCCGCAGGATTTGCGCTGTCAAGCTGCAGCGGTATTCCCGTGATTCCCTGCACGGCTTTGACGACTTTCGGAAGCATAACGACCTCGTCAATTCCCGCCGCGCCAACGTTTATATCAAGAATGTCTGCACCTGCATTGATTTGCTCTGCCGCTTGCTTTAATATATAACCCATGTCGTTGTCAAGCAGTGCTTGCTTCATTAATTTTTTGCCTGTGGGGTTTATGCGTTCGCCTATGATTCGGGGGCGGTTAATAATTACAGACTGCGAGTAACCGCAAACCGTAGGGTGCGGCGCCCTCGACGCACCGGTAATTTGCGACGCGCCCGACGTACCGGTAATTTGCGGCGCCCTCGACGTACCGGTAATTTGCGGCGTGCCCGACGTACCGGTAATTTGCGGCACCCCCGACGCACCGGTAATTTGCGGCGCCCTCGATGTATCGGTAATTTGCGGCGCCTTCAACGCACCGGTAATTTGCGGCGTGCCGGGGGCGTCACGCCCTACGAGTTGCCGTATAAACTCAGGCGCAGTCCCGCAGCAGCCGCCTAAAATTTTCACGCCGAGCCTTGCAAATTCCGCCATTGTTTCTGCGAATTCCTGCGCTGAAAGTTTAAACTCCCCTGTTTCGGGGCAGGGCAAGCCCGCGTTGGGTTTTACCATAACAGGCAAACTTGTGCAGTTAAGCAGTTCACGCACAAGCGGTTTCAGCTCAACGGGCCCAAGCGAGCAGTTAATGCCGAGCGCATCTGCGCCGAGCCCTTCGAGCGTTGCCGCCATGCATGCAGCCGGCGTCCCCGTGAAAGTACGCCCGTTCTGCTCAAAAGTCATTGAACAAATTACAGGCAGATTCGTGTTTTCTTTTAAAGCCAGCAGCGCGGCCTTCGTTTCGTACAAGTCCGTCATGGTTTCTAAAATTACCAAATCCGCGCCGTGTTTTTCGCCTGCCAGCATTATTTCCTTGTAAATATCATACGCCTGCTCAAACGATAGTGTCCCTGCCGGCTCAAGAAGCTGACCGAGTGTGGTAACGTCAAGCGCGGTTAATGCGCCTGTTCCGTCTAATGCTTCGCGGGTGAGCGCAAGCGCTTGCTTTATTTCCGCGTCAACATCGGTTACGTTAAAACGATTAATGCTGAACGTATTCGCACAGACAAAATCAGAACCCGCTTCAGCGTATGAACGCGCCACCTGTTTGACAATTTCGGGGTTTGAAAAATTCAGCAAGTGCGGCGGCGAGTCACCGCTGACAGTATTTTCATCAATTTTCTGAAGTTTCTGCAATTCTGTACCCTGCGCGCCGTCTGCGAAAATAAGCCTGTTTGATTTTAACATTTCGATGAATTTCATTTTCGTTTTCCCCCTACAACTGCCGTAACAGATTTACGCGGAATCAGCAAGCCCGATTCATTTACGTACAGCCCGATTTTCTTTCGCGCATTTAAAATACCGAGAAGCGCGCTCTGCACTTCAAGCGGAAAGTCACCGTAGCCGGGGCTGAAGCGGGCGGTGATTTGTTTATATTTCTTTTTTATTTCTTCTTCGGCATTATCGCAGAGCTGTTCAATCGCCGCGCTCGCAAGCGCGTCAAGCACGACTGCTCCCGCCATGTCGGCGGCTTCGGTTTGACGAATCAGCTCATCAACTTGCAAGCCCAATGTCGCGGCTAAAATTATAATCTCGTTGCAGTTTTCGAGGTGGTTTTTGATGTCGTTGCCGCGTAGGTACTCCCGCCCTACGGCGCAGGCTTCCCAAATGCAGCGCGGAGTGATTTTTTCGAGCAAAAGCGGTTCGTATTTATCAAGCAGTTCTTTCATTTGCGGCGACGGCGCACCGCGCACACCAAGAAAATGAAGCGCGAGTTTACGGTCAATTGTCACAGCAGCGACCTCACGCTCTCGGTAATTTTCCGCGCCACCGCGGGTTTATTCATCGTGTAAAGATGAATCCCGTCTACGCCGCTGCTTATTAAATCTATGATTTGGTCAATCGCGTAGGCGATTCCTGCGTCGGCTAAGGCTTCGGGGCGGTCCTCAAACCTTGAGAAAGTCTGCGTAAACTTCGCAGGCAGGCTCGCCCCCGAAAGCATAATCATGCGCTCAAACTGCCGCTTATTCGTCACCGGCATAATCCCTGCCGACACAGGCACGGTTATATCCGCGAGGCGCAGCCGCTCTTTAAATTCGTAGAACTTAGAGTTATCGAAAAACATCTGCGAAACAAGGAAATCCGCGCCCGCATCGACTTTTTTCTTCAGATTCAACACGTCTGAAATCATGTCTTCCGACTCGGGGTGTCCCTCCGGGCAGCAGGCTCCCGCCACGCAAAACTCCAAACCCTGCACGTTTATAAATCTCACCAAATCGGACGCATAGCTGAATTCTTTTACGAGAGGAACGCCCGATTCCACCTCCGCCGCAGGGCGGTCGCCGCGCAGTGCAAGAATATTTTCAATTTTATGCCCGGTTAAGTCTTTTAGGAGAGCGCGAATATCGCCGGCGGTTGAATTCAGGCAGGTGAGGTGCGCGCAGGTTTCAATCCCGAGCTTGTTTTTCACGTGGGAGGCGAGCAGGGTTGTTGACTCCTTCGCGCCGCCGGTGCCGCCTGCGCTGTAGGTCACACTGATGAAAGCGGGGTTCAGGTCTGCCATCTCTTCAAGCGCGTTGTAAACAGTTTCAACAGGGCTGTCTTTTTTCGGCGGGAAAACCTCAAACGAAAAAACAGTTTTGCTTTTATTGAATAATTGTGATATTTTCATAATTTTTACGTCCTTTCCCATGTTGTTAATTACTTGATTTTTATTTTTCACTTACAGATTAAATCCATAAGATTTTAACATCGCAGTGTTTATCGCTTTTCTTCGTTCTAACTCCTTCATACATTTTTTATACAATTCGGAATTGTTAAAAATATTATTTATTTGAGTTATTATTTTAGTTTTATTTTCTTCAGCTTCTTTACTTTTTTTATAAAATCATCTCCTGTATAACCAGGAAGTCCTTTCTTAAGTTCAAATTTAATATGGGACCATTCAAATTCATTTTTCATTAAATCATTATAATTATTTGTTTTCAAATATAAAGGCTCTGGATTAAATCTGTTTTTTTCTTCGTTATATACAAGACACATAGATTGACCTATTTTATAAAAATATTCTATACATGAATCAATGTCAACCACCTTATCAAATATCGGTAATATAATATCCTTTGTATCACTTAATGAAATTTTAACTGCATTTACTATTGATTCATTATCGTCTGGATTATAATTAGATATACGTACTATGCTATCATAAAACCCCTTATCATAATCAAGAAGATTCAACCTTATATAGTGCGAAGAAATATTTTTAAGCCAACTATTGTTGTACAGAGGATTGATTTTAAAATCAATTTGATAATTATACACTGTTGCAATTCCACATAAAATCGAATACGCTTTAGAATTAGAAATGCCTGTTATTTCACTTCGATATGCAATAACATGAATAATTTCATCACCAATCAATCTTACGAAATAAGGATGCTTACCTTTGAGCTTTTTGAATCCGATGGGGGCGAGAGCTTCGCCGAAGACATCGAGGAAAACTTTGCTTAGTGTTGGCATGAGAGAACTCCTTTCAGTTTTTTCTTCATTAGACTTCTTGCGTAACTCGTTTGCGGTAGAGTTTTCGGCAAATTTTCCGCCCTGCTTCGTTAAAATTTTTCGCAAGGCACGAAGCATGACGAAAAATTTACTCGAAAATACACTCACTCAGAGTTACGCAAGAAATCTATTGTGAATATCTGATTTATATTTGATTAATAATTCCCGCAACATATCTCAGTATATTGAGCGCGTCGTTCGTATTGAGGACTCCCGTTCTGCCGTTCGCGACAAAAGTTTGAATACAGTTCAGTTCTTTTATATCCGCTAAATCCCGCAGGATTTCAAGCGCGTCCACAGTTTCGACTGTTCCTGTCCCCGTCACGTCGCCTGTTTTGAAAATTAAAACTAAATAATCGCCTGTTTCCTCGGCGGTAAGATTTGCGTTGCCGTTAGTGCCGACCTTCGTTCCGCTTACGAAAACAAGTCTCCCCGCCGCTTCATCGTATTTCACCAAAACGGCATTGCGCTCAGCGAAAGCCGTACCCGCCCTTATGGTAAAATTTTCGGCAGTGTTGATTCTTACTTGATGAAGGGGGATGTTTCCGTGGATTTCATTAATGACAGTCATCGGTATATCGACGATTATATTGTCAGTTCCTTGTTGCAAAACAACTTCGTCCTGCGTCCAGTGCGCAAAAACAGTGGTGTTTTCTTCAAATATTGTACTTGTAGTTATACGTCTGCCGCCTGTCCTGTCAGTGTACCAGCCGACGAAAGTATAGCCTGTTCTCGTTGGGGAGGGAAGAGCCGATAATCTGCCGATGACGCTCGTTCTGCGGGTGGCGGGAGCTACCGAGCCGCCGTTAGCGTTAAAAGTTATGAGATAACTTTCGCCGTCATTATTATTATTGCTGCCGGAGCCGCCGCCCGAGCCACCGCCGCCTCTTGCGTTCACTGTAACGCTGATGTTAAGGGAAAGCGGAACGCCGTTCGGGTTGGAAACATTATCCGGGAGCACCGCGCCTCCGTTTACGATGAATTCCTGCCTGTTTGTCGAAGAAGGGTTATACTGGCTGTTCTCTACATACCATACAGCAGCTGCTGCTGTAACGCCATCATTCGTTACCATTATTACAGACGCAGGCAAACCGAGAGCCGCTGATGTTTTCCCTG
>JAITFV010000279.1 GCA_031281115.1 Oscillospiraceae bacterium
CCGAAGCAAACCACGCTCGTCATAATTCCTGCGGCGAATGATAACAGCCAGCATATTATCTTTTCTGACGACCCTTTGAATAAAAGCGCGGAAACCAAGCCGCCGAACCCCATCGCGAAAACACCCGCTCCTACGCTGTACCAAATTACCTGCATTTGCAAAAACTCCTCATTCTTACGCAGTTAGCCAAGACTAACTACATATAGGTTAGCACAGGCTAACCCGATTGTCAATAGCTGTATAAAAATTTTGTGAAAACTATTGCAAAACAATAAGTTTTATGTTATGATTTTATGTGGTTATAGTCCTTTAACTTTTAAGAATATAAAATTTTAAAGTTAAAGAGGCTTCCGTTGCGTGAGCGTAGCGGGCGAGTATAAAAAGGACGTGAAAACTTGAAAACGCAGGAATCGGCGGAAAACTACTTGGAAACGATTTTTATGTTAGGACAAAATGAGAACCGGGTTCGCTCTGTTGATGTTGCGAAGGAACTCGGTTATAGCAAACCGAGCATAAGCATCGCAATGAAAAACCTGCGTGAGAGCGGATTTATCGTCATCGATGGCGATGGATATATAAACCTCACGAGAAACGGACAGAAAATCGCCCGGACGATGTATGAGCGGCACACACTTATCTCAGACTGGCTCATTTCGCTTGGTGTTGATAGGGAAACTGCCTTGTGCGATGCCTGCAAAATCGAGCATGATATAAGCGAACAAAGCTTTAAAGCTCTAAAAAAACACATAAAAGGATAAAGGTGAAATCATGGCGAAAAATAAATCCGGCAGAGCTGAAAAAATAAAGAAGAGAGAAGAAGCCAAAAAGAAGGAAAAGCAAAAGAAAATCACAGTTACATGCAGCTGTATCTTAGCTTCTGTGGTTTTAGCGGCTTTTATTGTATTGCTTTACGGACGGCAGGACCGTGCGGAAATATTAGCGGAATACAGCGATGGGGTTCAAACTGTCCGGCTTTTTGAGGACGGCAGATTTTCCGCGAGTCTCCCTCATAATATGTTTAAAAACGGCACATACACCATATCAACCGCAGATAACGTAACTACAATCACATTCAACGCGAGTAGCGGAACAGAAACCGCTCTGATTCAAAATGACGCGCTGCACCTCCCTGCAGGATGGGATGACGGGTGCGGTGGACACGGGTATGTTTTACCCAAAACTTAGGAATATTATTCAAATCTATTGACAAGAGTTTATTTTTATGTTATATTCGCTGTGTACGGCTATCAGAAAGGAAAAATAAAACCGTGAAAAAACTACTTATATTTACCCTTATTATCATTATGATACATACCTTAACAATTTCTGCATTTGCTGATGTTCCGAGCAAGAAGACGCAAATCGACTGGCTGATTAGCGGCGCGGGCGGCGATGTAGCGGCTTTAGGAGGGAATCCCGAGAACGCCACGGGCGAGTTCAGTTACGATTTCAGCAGTGAAGACGGCAGTATAAGCGGCAGAGTCGAAGCTAAAAATGGTATAATCACAATCATCGGAGATAATATCGCGGTTGAATTCGCAGGGCAGTTCACCGAGCACTTCGCAACACTCACCCGTACCGGGCATTTTCACGCCTCACATAGGCTCAGCGCGAAATCCACGGAAGAATTCCCCATAGCAGCCGGCTCACACAGGCTCATAACCTTTTGTTATGATTCCAACGCAGACGGCGGCATGATGAATGCGATAGAGTTTGACCATGTTGTTAAGCTTATTTTTAATCTCAGTAACGGCGGTCACGCAATTGCAACCGGCGAAGATGTCTGCGACCTCGAATCCGCCGCTGATAATAACGCTCAAGCGAGCAATGAAGCCCAAGCTCCTGCTCCCGCCGTCCCCGATACCGGCGCAAACCCCCAAACCGGCGCAAATAACCTGTTAGTTCCTGCCGCTGTGATTGCTTCGGCGATTGTTGTTGCGGCTAAGAAAAGGAAAAATTAAATGAAGAAAATTTTAATTATCTTACTTGCAATTTTTATGCTTGCAGGCTGCGGAAGCAGCGAAGAACCCGAGCAAAGCGGGGAAGAAACACAGGTTCCGGCAAGAACAATCAACATCGTAACAACAACTTTTCCGCAGTACGATTGGGTTCGTGAAATCATCGGCGAAAATAATGAAACTTTCGAGCTTACGCTCCTTGTAAACAGCGTTGTGGATTTTCACAGTTATCAGCCTTCAATCGGCGACATTGCGCAGATTTCCGCTGCCGACTTGTTCATCTACGTCGGCGGTCACTCTGATGACTGGACAGAAAATGCAATCAATCAAGCTACGAACCCGGATTTAATCGCGATTAACTTAGTGGAATCGCTTGGCAACGCAATTAAGATGGCGAGACTCACCGAGGGCATGGAGCACGTTTGTGACGATGAATGTGAAGATGACCACGGCGAGGAAATTACTGAGCTGCATGAAGAAGAACACGTATGGACGTCACTTCGTAATGCTATGATTCTATGCAGTGCGATTGCGGAAGCGATTATACAGTTAAATCCCGAAAACGAAGCAGTGTACCTCGCAAATCTTGACGCTTACTTGGAAAAGCTCGCGATTTTAGACGTGCAATATCTAAGAATGACAACTATGGCAGAAAGAGAAACGCTGGTATTCGGCGACAGATTCCCGTTTTTATACCTTGTTGATGATTACGAACTCAATCATTACGCTGCTTTTTCGGGATGTTACGCTGCATCTGAAATCGCTATGAGCACCATTGTAATTCTTTCAAGAAAATTAGACGATTATAACCTTAATTACATCATGGTTACGGAAACCGGCGACCATGCAATCGCGCAAACTATCATTGACGCCACAAGAAACAAAGACCATGAAATCCTCGTTCTTCACGGAATGAAAGCAATTACAACGAACGACGTCAGAAACGGTGTCACTTATCTTTCAATTATGGAAGATAATTTTGAAGTTTTGAGAAAGGCATTAAATTAATGGCATTATTAACCTGCCGGAATTTATCCCTCGGTTATGAGGGGAAAACCATAGTCTCCGACCTTTCTTTTGAAGTAAACGCCGGGGATTATCTTTGTATTCTTGGCGATAACGGCTCCGGCAAAAGTACATTAATGCGAACTATATTGAACTTAAAATCGCCGATGTCCGGACAAATCGTAACAGGCGAGGGTCTAAAACAAACCGAAATCGGCTACCTGCCGCAGCAAACAGTAGTACAGAAGGATTTCCCCGCCTCCGTGCGTGAGGTAGTCCGTTCCGGCTGTTTGAACAGCTGCGGCTTGCGTCCGTACTACAATAAAAAAGAAAAACAGACGGCAGAGGAAAACATGGAAAAGCTCGGAATAGCGAACCTTGCAGAACGCTGTTACCGCGAGCTTTCCGGAGGTCAGCAG
>JAITFV010000333.1 GCA_031281115.1 Oscillospiraceae bacterium
CTGCTCTGACCGATGCCTCCGGTCAGCCCGAATACTGAAGAAATATTCACAATCGCGCCTGATTTCTGCCTGTACATAGCAAATGCAATTTGCTTAATCATATAATAACACCCGTATAAATTGGTCTTAATCACATTATCCCATGATTTATCGTCCATAGTCATAAACATAGATGGCTCTGATATTCCCGCATTGTTCACTAAAACATCTAAACCGCCTAAATTATCTGTCATTTCTGCTGAAACAGTTTTAATCATGCTATCGTCGGTTACGTCCATTTGATATATTTTCAGAAGCTCTGACGATATATCGGCAAGCCCGCCTTGAGAATTACAGTATGTTGCTGCTACAAGCGCACCTTCGTTCAGGCATGTTTTCACTATAGCAAGGCCGATTCCCCTTGAACCGCCTGTTACAATTATTTTTTTATTTTCAAGCAAACTCATAAAATTTAATCTCCATGACTTTCAAGCACAGTGCAATGATAGTTTCCGATGGGGTCAACTCCTGTGACAAGTATATTTTTTCTGTTCGTATCTTTAAAAGATAAAGCCGCAGCCGCAGCGTTTAAGCTGAACGAGCTTCCCATTGTTTCCCCGAAGCATATTTTTATATTACTTATAATCTCTGCTCCCGGAAAAATTTTCTCTATAACGCTTTGCTCTATTTCATCAAAATAACTGCCGTTAGCCGAAGTGTAAACAGCGTCAACGCTTATCCCAGAAACGCACGCTTTTACTGTGCATTCAATAATAGCTCGGCTTTTATCGCAATTTACTTGTTTTATCAGGGGATATGCGCTTAAACCTCCGCTCGCACTGTTGCCGACAGAACAATATGCTTTTTCTGCCTCTTTTTCTTTTTGAATCACAAACACGACAGTTGCTTCTCTTATATCAACATTTTTTGCATATTCGTTATTACGAAGCGACGCGAATAAATCCGTGCTATATTCCTCGACTGCTCCCGCAAAAATTACATCGGCTTTGCCGCTTTGAATAAGATGCTTAGAATAAAACAGCACATTTCCGCCGACTAAGGACGTACTCGGACCTTTTAATTTTAATTGCATACAAACTTGCCCGACACAAGAATTAGGCACAGTTCCGGCAAACAATATCGGACTGCACAAATCAGGCTCGCCGCCGGCTACAGACCTGCCAAAATCTACGTTTGAAACCATCGCGCCGTAACCGCTGGTAAATATCGTTCCGTAACGCGAACAATCTTCCGGGTTAATTTCAACACTTGCGTCAATTTGTGCAGATAATGAACTGCAAAGAGCCAATTTTGAATATCTGTTCAAACGGCGCATTTTTACCGACGGCACAGGGCTTGAAAATTCTATTTCGCCGTTAAAACTCTCGCTTACCCCATTTTTTAATTTATTTCTGATTTCAGCCAAATCAGTTCCAAGCGCGCTGATTATACCGATTCCGCTTATTACAATATTATCTAAATTATCCAATTTAACCATCGTACCTCCGTATAATTAAACTTGCGATATTTCCGGCAAAAGCAAGCGAATTTGACAATATATAATCTGCGCCGCGCTTTTTAGCTTTGCTGTCAAACATTCCCTGTCTGCCTGATTCAATCGGGTTTTGCAAATTTGGTAGAGGCAGATATATTTGGTTTTCAAGCGCGAGCAGTTCCGCCGCAAGCTCCAGCGCGCCCGAACCTCCCATACAATGCCCTATAATTGCTTTCGTTGAATTAACAGTCGGAACATTGCCGGAAAACAGCTTGTTTACTGCGTTGATTTCCATCGGGTCGTTTATAGGCGTTCCCGTGCCATGCCCGTTTATATGACCCACTTCATCAGCTTTAATGTTAGATTCCCGTAAAGCTTCGCTCATTGCCAATAAAAGACCTTGCCCTTCGGGGTCTGGGCTTGTTGCGTGGTAAGCGTCGTTGGCAAGACCATACCCGGTAACCTCGCCGTATATATGAGCTTTGCGAGCTATCGCGGCTTCCATTGCCTCAAACATAAAAAACGCCGCGCCTTCGCCGATATTAATCCCATCGCGGGATTCGTCATACGGATTGCATATCTCAAGGCTTAACGCTTTCAGCGAATGAAAACCGTAAGCCACAGTTTTAGTCAGCGAATCCGCGCCGCCGACAATACATATTTTGCACATACCGTTTTTTATAAAATCAAACGCCATTCCCGCCGCAGTAGTCCCCGCCGCGCACGCCGCTGAATTTACCCAGCTTGCTCCCTGAATCCCGCAGTGTTCCCTAAGCCACGGCAGATAATCGTTCACGTGCTCAAGATAGCCCGCCGGAACGCCGTTTTCTCCCGCCCTGTCCGCGTACTCCATGATACCGTCCATATTTGCAAGAAGCGTTCCAAAACACAGCCAAGCGTCTGCGCCGTATGCTTCAACCGCAGAGCGGTCAAAACCGCCGTCGCGCATCATTTCGTCCGCAGCTATACGCATGATTGCTTTAATCCGCGTTTCATCTGTCGGAATTACTCTCGTATCCGGCAAACTCTCCGTGATTTCACCGAAAAAATCAGACATCAGTTTTTCAGTCGAAAATAATGTGCAGCGCCGTATTCCGCTTACTCCGTCAACGCAATTTTTATAAAAAATATCTTTGCCTATTCCGTTATTAGCCGCAACGCCTATTCCTGTGATTGCCACGCGTTTATTCATAAAAATTTGGCAAGGAAACCCGAAACTTCAGTTGAGGGAGGAATTGCGTAAGCATGATGTTGTTTCGGTATATCCTCATAATCCTTTCCGAAAGTCAACCTTGACTCTCAATATATTTTTTTAATCTTTCGCCATTTTTCGTATACTCCTTGACATTTCAGTAAAAATATGATATAATAATTATACTGAAAGGAGAGAATTATGTCAACTGTCACTGCTAAAATCCAAATATATGTTTCGGATTCTGACAGAGAATTATTAACGGAAACTATGCGAGCATATTCAAATGCCTGTAATC
>JAITFV010000128.1 GCA_031281115.1 Oscillospiraceae bacterium
AAAAACGCCCTGTAATGCGCAATCGGTGCGGGTGCGCCGATAATGATGTTGTTGTTTAATCCACCGTTGACATGGCCTTGACACTGTACTTGAACAATAATCTCGAATTCGCCACTTTCCGAGCGTATATAACCGCTCCCACCGTTATAAGCGAAGAAATGTTCGCCTGTATTTTCGGAAACAGCACCGCCTTTTGTGATTTCCTGTCCGTCAAGGAAAATCCGGTATGCTCCGTACTGGAATTCATTAAAAATGCCCACACCATAAGCATCGGGCGGCGCTAAAATCACAATGCGGTATGTAGCGAAGCCTCTGCCGTCCGGAAAATTGACAGGGTCATTACGAAAATAGTGCGGAAATTGCACATATCTTTTTGTGGGAAGTTCGCCGCCGGCAAAATCCTCCGGAAATAATAAACTGTTCGGGTAATATTCCCACTCGCCGTTCAGCAAAAACATATCTGTTTCATAATCGAAGCCGCTCTGCGTGCGTAAATCAACTATACCCCTCTGGCCGCCGATGTCATCTGTTACCGACATTCCCGGAAGCGCGGAAGAAAGAACAAAAACCCCCATTACAATCATAACCGCGACCAAAACCGCAAGCGTGACCATTCCTGTTATTTTATTTTCCGGCTGCTTTTCTTTTAACATTATGCTCATACCCCCTTTTCGATTGACGAAGCTTGGATGCCGAGAAACTCAGCCGTCATCTCACGAATTTCGCGCGCTTCGCTTGTTGTATCGACAAGACCTGCTACGTTTGCGTAACTTTTGAGCTTTTTCTCTATTTCCTGCTGAGGGCTCGATGTCAGCACCACAACCGTAATATCCCTGTACTCGCCTGAATTTTTCAGAAAATCCAGGAACTCATAGCCGGATTCTTCACAAACCTGCAAGTCCAGCATGATTAAATTTATACCCTGAACCATTTTAAGCGTACGCATAGCCGATTTCCCCGACTTCACCGCGTACACGCGAACGAAATCAGACAGCGTATCTTTAAGCATTAACAGCTTCTCGGAAAGGCTGTGTACGAGCAGAATTGATTTCTTCCCGGTTGTAAAAACTCCCATATTATGCAAACTCCTTCATTATACTAAATCTAATTATACCAAATATTTCTTGCAATTTCAAGTGTTTTTAAGATTTTATTTACTTGACAGTCATATACTAAAAATGCTATACTTATTTGGTAAAGTTTGGAGGGTGACGGATAATTGACAATTGACAATTTACAATTGACAATTAATTATATTGATACAGGCGGGGAGAACCCTATCCTGTTGCTTTTACACGGCTGGGGCTGCAAGGGTGAAACTTACCGCAAGCTGATAGACAGCCTTTCTGCCCGCTACCGCGTAATCGCGCCGGATTTACCCGGCTTCGGGGGTACTCCTGAACCGCCCGAAGCTTGGGGTGTGAGCGAGTACGCCGATTTCATAAAAAGCTTCTCGGAAAGCTTAAATTTGCAGAATATCACACTTTTCGGGCATAGCTTAGGCTGCCGGATTATCATTAAGCTGATTGCGGGCGGATTCCCGCAGGCAGCAGGAAAGATTGTAATGACCGGTGCGGCGGGCATAAAGCCTCGCAAAACCTTTCCGCAGAAAATCAGAACAGCTTTTTTCAAAACCGGGAAAATATTTCTCGCACCTTTCCCGCGCTTGAAGCTGAAATTACAAAACAGAAGCGGCTCCGCTGACTACCGCGCGGCTTCGCCTCTCATGCGGCAGAGTCTTGTGAAAATCGTCAATGAGGACTTAACGCCGCTGCTGCCGCTCATAAACCGCGAAGTACTGCTCATTTGGGGCGAGAACGACGACAGTACGCCATTAAGTGATGGTCGTTTAATGGAGCAGAAAATGCCTGACGCAGGGCTTGCTGTTATAAAAAACGCCGGACATTACGCCTTCTTCGACCAGCCGGAGCAATTCGGCAGAATTTTGGACTCATATTTGGGAGGCAAATAACAAAGTGGATATTTTTCTTTCAACACCAATAATCTTTATAAACTGTTTTTCACCAATTATGGTTTTTTTCTATTTTTATGTTTTAACTTTAACCGTTTGTTCGGCAATTTTCTTCTTACGCTCTATGCATATGTTTCAGTTAAATTCTTATAAAGCTGCCGGACAATTCAAATGGTTCGGTCAAAATATTAAATGGATTGTTTTAAATTCACTTGCTCCGATTGCTTCAACCACGCTTTTCATAATATTTTCCGGGAACTTGGCAGGAGCTGGGAATATACTTATAATCCCGGTTTCTGCATTGTTACTGCTGTTAGGTACGTTAATTTTAGGCAGAAGTAAAACAAAAGCTAAAAAACCGCTTGTTTTTACACCACGTGTCATTAGAATGTGCATAACTTCCGCGATTGTTTACCTTCTATTGCTTTTCACGGCATTTAAAAATCCTTTATTAATGTTCCCGCTTTTTCCGATTAACTATAAATTGACCGGTATCATTCATTTTTTGCCTCTTTTAACGTTGTTTGCGCTCCTCCTGCCAATCATCGCCAATATCATCAACGCGCCTGTTGAAAAACTTAATAACCGCCGTTATATTAACGATGCCAAGCGTATAATTGACAGCCACAAAAACTTAATCACCATCGGCATTACCGGCAGCTACGGCAAAACCTCAACGAAGTTTTTTCTTCACAAACTGCTGTCAGTTAAATATAATACATTAATGACCCCTGAAAGTTTCAATACAACCCTCGGCGTTGTCAAGACTATCAGAAACGACTTAAAAGCCACGCACGAGATTTTCATCTGCGAAATGGGTTTAAAATGGCTTGGTGATATAAAAGAAATCTGTGATATTGTCAAGCCGAAACATTCCGTGCTTACATCAATAGGACCGCAGCACCTTGAAACCATGAAAACGCAGAAAAATATAATCGCAGAAAAATTTGAAATTGCAGATTGTATAAAAGATGGTATGGTTTTTCTAAACTATGACAATGATTTTATTATCAATCGAAAAACAAATAAAAACATCATTCGTTATGGGCTTGTCGAGGGTAATAAAGACTATCTTGCGAGCGACATCAGCGTTTCCGAGCGCGGCACCTCGTTCGCTGTGAACGGCACGAAGTTTGAAACCCGGCTCCTCGGCATGCATAATGTGCAAAATATAACAGGCGCGATTGCCGTTGCGCACAAGCTCGGAATTGAAATGAAAGACTTAGTGCTACCCGTGAAGCGGCTTGAGCCTGTTCCGCACCGCTTGCAAATTATTAACAAAGGCAGCGACATAATTATCGACGATGCGTTTAATTCAAACCCTGTCGGCGCGAACGCCGCTCTTGATGTCCTGAAGGCTTTCAAAGGCCTGCGAATCTTAGTTACTCCGGGCATGGTTGAGCTCGGCGAAAAAGAATTTGAACTCAATAAAAGCTTCGGCTTTCACGCGACAGATTGCTGTGACTATGTTGTGCTCATCGGCGAAAAACAGGCTGCTCCGATTAAGACGGGATTACTTGAGGGCAGTTTTCCTGAAGAAAAAATCAAGGTCTTTAAAACTCTCAACGAGGGTCTGGAATTTGTATATAAAATTGACTCAAAAGAACAGAAAATTATACTGTTGGAAAATGATTTACCCGACAATTATTAAACGGAGGTAATAAGTTTGAAACAAAATACTACTGAAACGGGGAAAACGTTGTTTTCGCTTCGTTTTAAAATGAAGCTATTCTCTGTTGGTGAAGAAAGGACTTAATGAAAATATGAAAATAAAATTAGCGGTTTTTTTCGGTGGAAAGAGCGTTGAACACGAGGTTTCCGTGATTACCGCGCTACAGGCAATAGGCTCATTAGACACTTCAAAATACGATATAATCCCCGTCTACATCGACAAAAACAATTGCATGTACACCGGAATTATGACCGGAAGAATTGAATCCTACGCCGATATTGCCCTCTTGAAAAGACAGAGCTTACGTGTGTTTCCCGTGCGTGACGGCAATCGGGTTCTGCTCGTAAAATACCCTGCCGGATTCGCTAAAAAAATTATCTCCGAGATTGATGTTGCGTTTCCGCTCGGTCACGGAACCAACGTTGAAGACGGCGCATTACAGGGACTTTTAGAGTTCCTCGGTGTGCCTTACGTAGGTTGTGACGTAATTTCCGCTGCTAACGGCATGAATAAATTCACGCAGAAAATCCTGCTCAAACACGAGGGAATCCCCATTCTTGACTGCGTGAAAATTACAGCTTCTGAATTTTTTGCAGACATTGATTCCGCAGTTAAGCTAATTGAAGATAAAATCAGTTTTCCCACTGTGATAAAGCCGATTAATTTAGGCTCGAGCGTAGGAATTAAAGTAGCAGAAAACATAAAAGACGCAGAAGCCGCGCTTGAACACGCATTTCTTTTCAGCAGTGAAATTATCGCCGAACGCGCCGTGCAAAATCTCCGTGAGATTAATGTATCGGTGCTCGGTGACAGGGACGGCGCGGAAGCGAGCGAGTGCGAAGAACCAATCTCAAGCGACGAGATTTTAAGTTACGATGATAAATATAAAAACAATTCTAAAGGCGTTAAATCATCGGGAATGGCATCCCTATCAAGGAAAATCCCCGCCGAAATACCTGCCGGATTACGCGAAAAAATTCGCGAATTAGCGGTTAAAGCGTTCTGTGCGCTCGGCTGCTCGGGAGTTGCGCGGATTGACTTTCTCTATGATAGTTTGAACGATGAACTATTCTATAACGAAATCAACACGGTTCCCGGGAGTTTAGCGTTTTATTTATGGGAACCTGCAGGCTTGAAATATCCCGAACTGCTCGATAAATTAATCAATTTAGCCTTGAAGCGTGAGCGTGAAAACAAAGCCATAAATTTTTCGTTTGAAACTAATATTTTATCTGCCGCGAAGCTCAGCGGATTGAAAGGAAGCAAAAATTGAAAAAATCGTTTATTGTAAACATTAGCTTCGGGACTTGGAAAAATCAGCTCTGGTTCGTGAGTGACAGCGAAAATTCCGCATTTGACAAAGCTAAAAAAGCTCTGCCTGATTTCGGCGCAAACTGCACTAATTCCAACGATTTTTTTAATCGTGTCTGTACGCATTTTGAGAGCCATGGCTTTCTGCGGATTCAGAAATAATGCGCGAAATTGTTATAAATGAGAATGACGCGGGGCAGCGGCTTGATAGATTCTTGGCGAAAACTTTCACACATCTGAGCCACGGAATCATCAGAAGCGCGCTACGAAAAAACCGTATAAAATTAAACGGCAAGCGGGTAAATGCAGATGAACGCCTCGTTAAAGGCGATGTTCTGCGGCTCTATATGGACGAGCTTCTCGCCCAAAAAGCAAAAATATTCTTATATGAAATCCCGCGCGACTTGAACATTATTTACGAGGACGAGAATCTTTTAATTTTAGACAAACCGGTAGGTTTACCCGTTCACGATGACAACGAAAACTCGCCAGACACGCTGATTAACCGCGTTTTGTTATATTTGCAAGATAAGGGCGATTTTAAACCTGAAAACGAGTTTAGCTTCCGTCCGTCACTTTGCAATCGTATTGACCGCAACACAGGCGGTATCGTTGTCGCCGCGAAAAATGCCGAATGTTTACGTATAATTTCACAGAAGCTTAAAGACCGCGAGCTGACAAAACTTTATCTCTGCGCCGTTCGCGGCGCAGTTACAAAAAGAGCAGATACATTAACAGCCGAACTCGAAAAATTTCCCGAGCAGAATAAGGTTAAAATTACTGCTAAAAAAACGCTGAACTCAAGGACAATAAAGACCGCCTACCGCGTACTCGACAGCGGTGAGAATATATCGCTTTTAGAGGTTAATCTTATCACCGGAAGAACGCATCAAATCCGTGCGCACATGGCGTTTATCGGGCATCCGCTGCTCGGTGACGGCAAGTATGGGAAATTATCGAAAACATTTAAATATCAAGCGCTTTACAGTTATAAACTGCGTTTCGATTTTAAAACAAATGCAGGAATTTTAGAGTATTTAAAAGGACGCGAATTTGAAGTAAAAGACGTTTGGTTTTTAGAAAAATATTTTAATATAAAGGATAATAAAAAATGAAATATTTAGTTTTATTATGCGATGGTATGTCCGACGAACCGATTAAAAAACTTGGAAATATAACACCTATGCAAGCCGCGAAAAAACCTGCGATGGACAGGCTTTCCCGCGTGTCTGAACTCGGTCTCGTCAAGACCGTTCAGGATAATATGAAACCTGGCAGCGACATTGCAAATCTTTCAATTTTAGGCTACGACCCCGAGGTATATTATTCGGGACGTTCGCCGTATGAAGCGGCGAGTATGGGAATCGAATTGGAGCCGGACGATGTTGCAATTCGGTGCAACCTTGTTAAGTTGTCCAATGAGGACGACTTCCGGGACGCGACCATGCTAAGTTACTGCGCCGACGATATTCGCACTGATGAAGCGGCGGAAATCATCGCGCTGGTAAACGATAATTTAAGCGGCGAGCATTTTAAATTTCACGCCGGAATACAATACCGGCATTGCTTAGTTTGGAAAAACGGCAAATTAAATCTAAGCATGACTCCTCCTCACGACATTACAGGAATGAGGGTCGGCGATTATATTAAAACCAACGAGAACAACAGCGAATTACTTGAACTTATGTATAAATCGTATGAGCTTCTCAAGGGGAAACAAGCGAACAGCATTTGGCTTTGGGGTGAAGGAAAACGGCGTGAATTACCATCTTTCCGCGATAAATTTTATAAAAAAGCCGCCATGATTTCGGCGGTTGATTTACTTAAAGGAATCGGGAAATTCACGGGTATGGATGTTATTAACGTTCCGGGCGCAACAGGCTATCTTGACACAAATTTTGCGGGGAAGTGCGGTGCCGCGATTGACGCTTTGAAGTCAGGCACAGACCTTGTTTATCTGCACATCGAAGCACCTGATGAATGCGGTCACAGGGGTGAAGTTGAGGGTAAAATTAAGGCGATTGAATTAATAGACGAGCTTGTGCTGAAGCCGTTTTTGGCGGCTTTTGAGAATGAGCATGTACGCATATTAATCTGCCCCGACCATGCCACGCCGCTGTCGCTGCGTACACATACAAACGACCCCGTGCCTTATCTAATCTACGATAGTAAAAAACTGCAAAAAGGCGCGGAAACATTCACAGAAGAAACCGCGAAAGCGAGCGGAAATTTTGTGGAAGTCGGGCATGAGTTGATGGGGAGGTTTCTTGGACTTTAGCACAATATCTCACCCAAACAAACTGAACAGTATCCCCGCCACCACTGCCGAGCCGATAATCGCCGATACCGTCGGACCCATCGCATGCATCAGCAGATGATTGTTCGGGTCGGCTTCCTGCCCGATTTTCTGCGTTACTCTGGCAGCCATCGGTAATGCGCTCACCCCCGCCGAGCCAATCAGCGGGTTAGTTTTTTTCTTGCCGAACAGACACATTAGTTTTCCGAAAAGTACGCCGCTTGCCGTTCCGAGCATAAACGCCACAAGTCCTAAACCTATAATCATCAGCGTACGAACATTGAGAAAATTTTCAGCCTTCGCAGTCGCGCCGACCGCCATTCCGAGCATGATTATAACAACGTTCATAAGCTCGTTCTGCGAAGTTTTCACAAGCCGCTCAACCACACCGCTCTCCTTAAACAGGTTGCCGAGCATCAGCATACCAACCAACCCGAGCGCATCAGGAATTAAAAACCCGACAATAATTGTAACGATAATCGGGAAGAAAATACGTTCTTTTTTTGAAACGAAGCGGAGCTGTGCCATGCGTACAACCCGCTCTTTTTTTGTGGTCAGCAGCTTCATAATCGGCGGCTGAATCACAGGAATGAGCGCCATATATGAGTACGCCGCTATTGCGATTGAGCCGAGCATTTCCGGCGCAAGGCGGGTCGCAAGCCAAATCGTCGTAGGCCCGTCTGCGCTGCCTATCATTGCAATTGACGCAGCTTCATCCGCAGGGAATCCGAGCGCGAACGCGCCTATGAAAGTTATAAAAATCCCCGCCTGTGCCGCTGCTCCGAGCAGTAAACTCGACGGGTTTGCAATCAGCGGCCCGAAGTCGGTCATGCAGCCGACACCGAAGAATATAAGCAGCGGAAAAAGCTGCAATTTCACGCCGATATACAATAAATCAAGCAATCCGCCGGAATTAAAAACTAACGCGAAATCTACAGTCTCCCCCGCGAACAGCTCGGGGTTAAACATATCCCCGCCCGGGATATTCGTCAGCAGCATACCGACCGCAATCGGCAGAAGCAGCAGCGGCTCATATTTTTTCGCGATTGCAAGGTATATGAGGACAAGCGAGACG
>JAITFV010000135.1 GCA_031281115.1 Oscillospiraceae bacterium
TTCATATTTTCATTAAGTCCTTTCTTCACCAACGAAGAATGAAAACAACGTTTTCCCCGTTTCAGTCGTATTTTGTTTCAAACTTAAATTCACTCCTTATGCAACAATTTATACTACAAAATATCAATCCGGTAATGATGAATTTTATTCGCTGCCATAACTGCTTTCACCGCTTCGATTTTGTACGTCACGCCGCAGAAAATTACAAGCTGCTCCGACTTGAAATCCACATTAAGAGGCGCGGAATTTACGCAGTCGTAATACATCTTCGCGCCTCTTGTCCGATTCTCGCCGGACTTACTTTGACGGACTTTTTCATTCTGCTCGACACGCACATTGTAAATTGTAATTTCATCGTGTTCGCCATTAAAAAAAGCGCCTTCCGGACGCGGCGTTTTTAATAAAATTGTGTGAGGGAGCAGCGCTTTCGGAATCGGTCTTGATAACATCATTATTTACTGCGCCCCCATCCCCGCATACAGCAACCCCGCTAATTTTAACACGCCCTGCGCCTCCGGTGCGAGGTTATTCTGTACGCCATTATTTTTGCTTTCGTACGAAAAATCACCGATTTTAATCTTGTGGTCAATGCGGTCATCTGCATTTTCATAACCGTATGTAAGGAACCATTCCGCTTGTATACAAACTGCATATTTAAGCCGTTCCTGCGCAGTTTCGTGCAGATTTTCAAACCCGCGCACTCTCCCGAAACTGACAAGGTCAATAAGCCTTTCAGCTCGCCGGAGAGCTTTTTCAAGCCCTCCGGAGTCACCTTTATCGTCAAACCCTGATTCGTAAAAATAATCGTTAGTAACAATCATATTTCTACCCTCTTGTACAAACCGCGACTACTTTTTTCTTGTTTACAGGTAAGAATAAGTCGTGGTATTTTCTGTAGTCAATATCCCACGCATCGGCGAACTGATTATTTTCAGGAGCGATAATCTTTACGTTATCGGTCTTGGAAACCGCAATCGGCGCGCTCTTCGGGGTGATAATCCAGTTGATGTCTTTTGCGTTTGCCGCCGGTGCAAAACCGCCGTCGTTACCTGAAAGGAAATTATACTCTGTCTTCATTCTCGCGCTGGAAACAGGTATGATGAAAACGCCGTTCAAGTGCTTGAATTCAAAATCAACTTCGCCTTGTTTAAATGTTCCGACTTGTCAAGTATATTTTTGAGATTTTATAAAAAATTTCATAAAAATCGCCATACACATAAAGCGTACGGCGATTTAACAACTTAATCATCAATTACAATCTCATTACAACTCTGCTTTCCTCTACGCCCCCTGCTCAACCTCACTCGCGTTCATAACCACATCTACAACCTCCGAAAACTTCTTGTATTCCTCAACAAGATTTTTCAGATATTTAATGCCGTTTTCGGTAATAGAAAAATAAACCCGCACCCTATTGCTGTCCGAAATGACCCGCTCGGTTTCATCAATAAATCCGAGTTCCCGCAAGCGGTAAATCGCGATATACAGAGTATTGAACGCAAGATAGCCGCCGCTCAGTCTTTCGAGCGCGTTCATCATCTCATAAGTATACATGGAAGTTCTCCGAAGCGTCAGCAGTATTAACATTTCTGTTGTCGCTCTTTTGAGCAGGGTTTTGAAACCGCCTGTGTCGTAAGCCTTACTTGCTTTTCTAATGCTCCTCTTAGCCATAATCATTGTCCTTTCTATTCGGTCTATCTCTATTATAACTTAAAATATTTTATTGTCAAGCATATTTATTATTGACAAGTATAAAATTTTATGCTATACTCTTATCAAAAGCTAAAAAATGAGGTTATTTTATGCGCCCTAAACAATCGCTCAAATCCCTGTTGCGAACGCCATTTAAGACCATACTGACCTTCCTGCTCATAGCGGCGGCTTCATTCGCGTTGTTTTCCCGCGTGACGGACTACGCCGTAACCTCGCGGGAAATGAACCGCGCCTTAGATTATTACAACGGTGTCGCGGCACTAAACACAGGCACACCCTACACTGCTACCCAATATAAGATGAATCATATATTATTTTACGAACATTTTGAATGGCTTTATGGTATTAAACCTCCCCCCGCACTTAACCAAAATTTAATTGACACCTTTTCCGCTCTGCCCGGAGTTACATCAACGGATACAAGGTATATGACAGGTGGGGTAATCGAGGGGTACAGGCGTTTTTATAACGCTTCCGATTTCGACTATAATTACGAAGCTCCTTTTTTGAACAAGCTTGAAGACTTTTGGAATCAACGGGTAATATACGGATATGACTATACCGGAAGATACATAATGGAAGGCACATTCACGGGATATGAAGTCAGAAACGCGCATAACGCCCCTAATATGCACTATATGGTCATCGAGGACTGCGTACTGATTGCGGGAGATTATCCCATTTCAAGTGACGGCTCTATTGAATTGTTTGACTTTGCTCTCGGCAGAGGAGGTCTACCCTTGACGTTGCAAACACAAAGAACATCATGGAAATTCTGCACAGACTTGCACATGACGAGAGGTATTGTGTGATTATTGTAACGCATGACCTTGAAGTCGCGGAAACGGCTGATGTGGTTTATCGAATGAAGGACGGGAGATTGAGAAAGAACTAATAAAAGCTTGACAAGTGCGTAAAAAAGTGATATAATAAACGTGGCAGAATATTGTGGAACGAGGTACAAGCGTGTTATTTAGTACGGGAACGGGTGCTGATTATGATGATGGTCGGCTGAATGATTTATCTGTCCGAGCCGGTGGTGAAGTCAAATTGTTTCGGGCGGTTTGCGAAGCAGAATATATCAGCATTATTGAAAACGAGAATAAATTCATTCCTTATGAATATGCTATGGGCAAGAAGTGGTTCGCTACGTGCCGTGCTCATGCTAAAAAATGGGGCGATTGGTTTTACCCGGATTGTACCTATAAGATAATAGAAATAACAGTATTGGAAGAATCATTAAAATATATGTTTTACTTGAAATCGTTGGACGACATTGGAGCAGCTTACGCAGCCGATGAGGTTTTACTAAATAAAATCGTTAGGGGGTTGAGATTAGTATGAAAAAAACAGTAAAAGCACAAATAAACTGGATTCCTATTGAGGACGGCGGCAGAAAAAATATTCTGCCTGTCGGTATGAGGTATTGTCCTGTTATTGTATTTGAGGTTGAACAATCGGGCGAAACCCTTTGGAGCGCGGAGATTTATAACACTTCTATCGAGGGGAGAATATCCGTTGCCGATGTTTCGTTTTTAGTAGACAACGCTCCACAGCATTTGTTACAAGCGGGCAATAAATTCTCTCTGTACGAGGGGCAAAGCGTGGTTGCTGTGGGGACAGTAGCTTAAAGAAAGAGAAAGCCGAGCGTAGTTCGCTCGGCTTTCTATGTTGCCCAAAGTCGGACACGGCGTAACCTTAAAAAGCGGGCGAAAAACCCGCCTGCGGGCGGGGCTACTTGCGCTGAAAAAAGAAAAAAGACGGGCGATAACTTCCCGCCTCGCCAAACATAGAAAACAAGCGGAAACTCTTAACGTCTGGGCGGTTTCGGCGGCTGATATTGGGTTTTGAAAATTTCTTAGTGTAATTGTAATAATCATCCAAAAAATGTTAACGCTATTGGCACTATGGTTAAGCTCCCGGATTAATTGGAAATTTACGAACTTGAAAAGTTGATTGAGCATAACAACATTTTCGATATTTTTTCTCAGGAGATGTTGCAAATATACCATAAAATGCTCGTTATACTGTTGCAAAAAGGAATTGCGCAGTCGTGCGATTGGAAAAATAAGAAAATTGATTTCACCGATATGCTTTATCTACCGTGTATTTTGAAACTCAGTTCGGATGAAGTTTATGATTTTTTGTTCATCGATGAAGCGAAAACAACACAACACGGCGCATAGAGCCGCTCCAACGGGCGGCTTTTCGTGCGCGAAGCGGCTCCTGTTACTGTCAAGTAAAAAAACCAGTTACACTCCACTCCTCATCCCGCTATGTCAGCAGCGTTCCACAAGCTAAACACATGATTTATAAAGATGACCACCTCTGCCATTGTAGCTGTTGCGCCGGGATCAAATATCGGGGTGTCATTTGTTCAGCCGAGCGCAATGGCGTTTTTTACATAGTTCTGCAACCAATGACCAGCGGCGTTTATATGCGCCGGTTCAACATATCTCCCAAACCTCGGAAAATTCATCAGACTTTTTCATGTGCTATATTTCCTTTGCATTCTTTCTCTTACTTCCTTGGAAGAAGAACCTCTCCCTGCTCGCATAGAAATCATGCCCTTTTCAATTTCGGCATCAAATTCCTCTTTTGCATCATAGCAGTGTGGGCGAAAAAATTTTCATAAAATACTTGACATCGCATATGACACCATG
>JAITFV010000151.1 GCA_031281115.1 Oscillospiraceae bacterium
GACTGCATAGCTGATTGTCCGTGCTGATGGCACGGCGGCATTTGTAAAAAATAAAATATTGAGTATAAAAGGCATTGACAAATAAATGCTTTCATGTTATAATAAGTGAAATTGTGTCTAATTCAGAAGAAAGAGGGTTTAATTATGAAGAATATGAAAATTTCCGCAAAATTATTTACTTGCTTCGGTGTTGTGCTTGCTTTGGCGATGGCTATCGGCGTTGCCGGGATAATCGGACAAAGCTACATGAGCAGTGCTGCAAATGAAATGTACAGAACTGCTTCTCCCATGAGTGATTTATTAGTAGCGGTCTATGACTTCAGCGCGTTAAGGTATGAGGTGTCAAACGCAGTTCTCCACGCCGATAATATTGCTTACGTTACGAAAATCGAAGGTGATATGAGGTTACAGTTTATCGAATTTGAAGACTTGATGCGCGATTATGAGTACACGATTACCGGCAGTCAAGGCCAGGAGCTTTTCGATGAAATAATGGATAAATACAGCAGAGTCGTGAAACCCGGGATGTTAGATGTTATAGATAAAATTAGAGCCGGTGCGTCTTTAGGGGAGCTTATCGCAATTCTTGACCGTATAGAGAATGACGCCGATGTAATTTCGGCAGACTTGAAAGAACTCGGTCAAATCCGTACACAAATCATTCGTGACCGCGACGCAAGCACTACCGCGCTTGCCCGCATGATGCTTATACTTATCATATCGGTAATTGTGGTTGCAATCGCCGTTGCAGTGTTCATGGTGGTTAAAGTTTCGGGAATGATTACCAAACCGCTAATACCGCTGACGTCATTCATGGTAAAAGCGGGTACCACAGGCGAGCTTACGATGAGTGCGGAAGAGGATGCCGCCATGAAGGAATATTCGCAGTACGGCGATGAAACCGGACGGTGCATGAAAGGCGCGGATGCGTTCGCCAGACACATATACAATGTATCGAAAGTACTTAAAAGAGTCGCCGAGGGAGACCTCACTGTTCATCTGACCCCCCTCTCCGATAAGGACACCATGGGCTTCTCACTGCAACACATGATGAAGCAGCTCAATATGATGTTCGGGGAAATCAACGCTTCTTCATCACAAGTAAACAGTGCTTCGGGGCAAATTGCAGAAGGCGCGCAGAACCTTGCACAGTCTTCCACAGAGCAAGCCGCTTCCGTTCAGCAGCTTTCGAGTTCAATTCAAGATATGTCCGGACAAATTAAAGAAACCGCAAGCATGACAAACAAATGCGCCGACCTTTCGCAGAACATTAAAGAAAAAGCCGAAAAAGGCAGCAATCAAATGGACGAGCTTATGCAGGCAGTGCGTGAAATAACCGATGCAAGTACGCAAATTGAGAAAGTTATAAAAGTTATCGACGATATTGCTTTCCAAACCAACATTCTCGCGCTTAATGCGGCAGTTGAAGCGGCAAGAGCCGGGGCCGCAGGTAAAGGATTCGCGGTTGTCGCCGAGGAAGTAAGAAACCTTGCTTCCAAGAGTGCCGAAGCGGCAAAAGATACTTCGGGCTTAATCGAAAATTCAATAAATAAAGCAAGTTTAGGTCTGTCACTCGCGACTAACACCTCATCTTCTCTGCATGAAATCGTAAACGGAATCAGCGAAAACGCCGCAATAATTTCAGATATTGCAATGTCCTCAAGCGGGCAATCCACTGCGATTTCAGAACTCAATATAGGCGTTGAGCAGGTAGCGAACGTAATCCAGCAAAACTCCGCAATCGCAGAACAAAGCGCGGCTGCTTCCGAGGAGATGAGCGGGCAGACAGATGTACTTAAAGGCTTGGTAGCGCAGTTCAAATTGAGTTAATAGAATATTTCCGCATAAGCAAGCGGAATCACAGAAAAGACCATTTCATTAAAAAATGAAATGGTCTTTTTTATTTCTTTTTATTCCTTCGCGGGATTTACGTGAACCATACAGTGTTTTACCTCAGAGAAGGCTGTTTCTACTGCATCATGTACGTTTTCTGCAATCTTGTGCGATTCGTTGAGCGTGAGTTCGCCGTCTGCGGCGATTTCTATGTCAACATACATCTTTGAGCCGAACATACGGGTGCGTAAATCGTCGATTCCCATTACGCCCTCTTGCCGGGAAATAACAGTTTCAAGCTTTGTGAGTGTTTCGGGGTCACAGGCTTTATCGACCATTTGATTGGTTGCGGTTTTAAAAATATCAAAGGCTGTTTTCACGATGAATACGCAGATAATAAGCCCTGCGACCGAGTCAAGCACGGGGAAGCCCATTCTCGCGCCGAGTATGCCGCAAAACGCGCCGACTGTTGCCATTGCATCGGAGCGGGAGTGCCATGCATCCGCCATGAGCGCGGTAGAGTTGATTTTTTTTGCGGCGGCGCGGGTGTACCAAAACATCCATTCTTTGATTGCAATCGTAAGTCCCGCGATTATAAGCGCGGCAATTTCCATCGACATAGGTTCGTATTCGCCGCCGATAATATCATGCACCGCGCCGTAACCTATGCCTATACCCACTATTACCAAAATCACCGCCATTATCAGTGATGCCACGCTTTCAAAGCGCTCGTGCCCGTACTGGTGCGATTTATCGGATTTTTTCCCCGCAACATTCACACCTATCATCACGATAATTGTCGTAGCGCCGTCGGACAGCGTGTGAACCGCGCTCGAAACCAATGCCGCCGAGCCGGCAATCAAACCGATTACAAACTGAACAACCGCCAAAATAAAATTAAGCACCATCGTGCGGATTGAAACGCGGTTAGCAATTTTTATGCCTGCTTTTGTGTCAAGAGGTGTTTTTTTCATGAATTTCTCCTACAAAATATTACTCCTCAACGAAACTCATGCGCCTCACGGCAAAGCCGCTCGGGAGTTTCGTTGCTCAAAACGTGCTTGTTTCTCGTCTGCCTGCAGCAGACAACCGAAACAAATGCACAATATTAATCCTAAAAAAACGCAAGCGCTTTATTGCGGATTAATAACAAACGCATAATGCGCGCCCTAAAATTAATTTCCTCGTTCCACGCGCTCTTTGCGCTCCGCGCCTTCTTTGAGCAGTGCTTTTAGTTTCTCGCTGTCGCCAGCTTCAAGCGCAGTTTTATACTCTCCGAGACTGTTTATGAGGAAGTCAATTTCTAAGAGCAGGTTCCCGCGGTTTTCCAAGAACAGCTCTGCCCACATTTCCTCATTAAGCCGCGCAACTCTTGTTAAGTCCCTGTAACTGCCCGCTGAAAAGCCCCTATGCTCGGACGCCTGCGGGCTTTTTACGTAGGCATTAGAAACCACGTGCGCGAGCTGCGAGGTATACGCGATTCGCCGGTCGTGCTCTTCAGGTGTGGTGAAAACCACACTCCCGAAGCCGATTTTCATAAAAAACTTCTTCGCTTTTTCTAATGTTTTAATCCCTTCATCAGGGCAGGGCGTAAGCAGCATCGGCGCACCTTTAAACAGCGAACTGCGCGAATGACGGAAGCCGGAGTTTTGCGTTCCTGCCATCGGGTGCCCGCCTATAAATGTAAAACCGTGCTTCTTCGCGAGTTTTGCGGCGGCTTCGCAGATATTAATTTTAACGCCTGCCGCATCTATTACAACCGCGCCTTTTTTGAATTTCGCGGCGTTTGCTTTTATGTAATCAATCGTTGCTTTCGGGTAGAGCGCGATTAAAACAAAATCGCAGTCGGCAAGGTTTTCTTCATTTAAAACGCCATCGCTCGCACCCTCTAACTTCGCCTGTAAATTCACGCTTTGGTTTTTATCAAAAGCCAAAACTTTGTAGCTTGTATTTTCTTTAATGGCTTTGGCGAGCGAGCCGCCGATTAAGCCGAGACCGATGATTCCTGTTGTCATGATTTTACTCCGTTGTTTTTTAGTGTATATAATGCTTATTTGGTGAAGTTCTTATTTGTTATTATTTCATTAGGTTTTACTTTTTTAAGTAAAACTAATCCCGTAATTATAAACGGTATTGAAACCAGTAACGTATTTATGATAACCCCCAAAATATCTGACTCAAGTTGTGTGTCCGGCTGTAATGTAATTGCATTAAATATTTGACCGGACAAATTTACAAGTCCATGAAGCAGTATAGGGACAATAAGTGTTTTTGTTCGCAGATAAAGCACCGCAAAAAGCAAGCCAAATGCAGTTGCATAAACGATTTGAGAAGTTATTGTTAAAATATCGCTATGCACTATATTAACAACATGAATCACTCCGAAAATCGCAGAAGAAATAACACAAGAGTTTATTATTCACCTTTTTGTATGTCCCATTTTTTTTAGTAACAATTTCAATAAAAGACCTCTTACCAATACTTCTTCAAACAATCCCGTACCAATAAAAGGGTGTAAAATAACTATAAGAAGATATAAGGGATTCGGCTTAATTATGCTATCTTCTGGTAATTGCATGAGATTTAATAAGAAAAGTATAACGGAAAGGACTATAAACAACCAGCCAAGAAGAAAACCTTTTCCCATGTTCTTAAATTTGAAATCACCTATATTAAATACCTGTAATTTCCACATAAGGAAAACAACTATACAGGTCAACACTATCTGCCATGTGGTGAAAAGTGTCAATCCGATTGTTGGTTGCATATCAAGCATTATCAAAATACCGACTGCTAATATTGCAAGCATAAAGAGTATGCCTAACAAAAGCACAGATAAAATGACGTGCGAGTACACGAATTTATTTATTTTCTCCCACATTTGTTATATACCTCAACTTCTGATTATATAAATTCTACGAACTGATTGCCTCCCTCACCCTCTCCACACTTTTCACCAACTCCGCGAACTGTTCCGGCTTAAGCGACTGCGGGCCGTCGCACATTGCTTTTTCGGGATTATTATGCACTTCTACGATTATGCCGTCTGCGCCTGCAGCAACCGCCGCAAGCGTCAATGGTTTTACATATCGTGCGATTCCGCATGCGTGGCTGGGGTCTACGATTACGGGTAGGTGCGAGAGTTCTTTTAAAACAGGCACAGCCCCTATGTCGCAGGTGTTGCGGGTAGCGGTTTCAAAGGTGCGGATTCCGCGTTCGCAAAGTATCACCTGCTCGTTTCCGCCTGCCATGATGTATTCCGCGCTTAAAAGGAGTTCTTTTAGAGTACTTGAAAGCCCGCGTTTAAGCAGAATCGGCTGCTTTGTTCTGCCGAGCTGCTTTAAAAGCTCCATATTCTGCATATTCCGCGCACCGACTTGAATTACATCAACTTCACTGAAATGCTCAAGGTGCGACAAATCCATGATTTCGGTGACAATCGGCAGCCCTGTGAGTTTTTTTGCTTTTAAAAGCAGCCCAATCCCCTCATCGCGCATACCTTGGAAATCATAGGGTGATGTGCGCGGTTTGTACGCGCCGCCGCGGAGCATCTGCGCGCCGGAAGCTTTGACGCTCTCGGCGATTGCACAGATTTGCTCTTCACTTTCAACCGAGCAGGGACCCGCAATCATCATGAAATTGCCGTCGCCTATTTTCGCACCGCCTATTTCAAAAATACTGTCGTCGGAGTGGAATTTGCGGTTGGCTTTTTTAAACTGCTCGGTTACTCGCATTACACTTTCGACAATGGCGAGCCCTTCAATCAGCTCTGTGTCGATTGTTGCGGTATCGCCGATTAAGCCGAGCACCGTCTGCATTTTTCCTATGCTCAAATGCACATCCAAGCCGAGACTCTTAATCCATTCTATTAAATCCCCGCGCTGTTGTTCCGAGGCACCTTGTTTGAGTACTACTATCATTCTTTATACTTCCTTTTTATTACTTCTTCTGCTTTTTTGAGATGTATGTTGAATCCTTTGTTTTTCTTTGCTGTTTCAATATCGTCATAAATGAACGTAGACCAATCCCACCAAAAAACACCCGCGAACCGCGGTTCTTTCATAAATACATCAAGACAGGATTCATAAAAATCAGCTTGCTCCTCCTCCGAGTACGGATACTCCTTACGCGAGAAGTCCCACGGAATCGCCGAGCAGCCTTTTGCGGAACGGCAGCCGATTTCCATGAAAATATACTTTTTGTTAAACTTTTCCGAAAGCGCATTTAAGTGCAGGCGAACCTCTTCCCATACAGCGGTCATTTTCTCTTTTTCCGCGCCGTTTTCGCCGACCCCGTAATATGCGGAAGTCCCGATGTAATCAAGGTCATCGAACCATGCGATATTTTCTTCGTCACCGTGGTTTGTGTTATAGACGAGCTTGCCTGAATAAACTTTACGCAGTTTCTTGATTAATTTACGCCAATATTCGTCTTTATGTTCCGTTCCGGACATCTCGCAGCCTATGCAAAGCATTTCAATACCAAGCTCTTCGGCGAGTTCTGCGTAGTGCTTCATGTACGCTGTGTAACTCTTGAACCACTTTTTCCAGTATACATCCCGCTCTGCCATGTTTTCGTCGGGGAAAGCGATATACGCCCGCCACATGCCGTCAGCGGAGTTAAGAATAGGCTTCAGGCAGATTTTGATTCCTTTTGCGCGGGCTTTTTCGACTGCGAAAGTTATATCGCGGTCTGTAGGCGTGCGTTTAAAGTCGAAGCTTATGTCTGTCGAGAAAAAATTTTTCTGATTATTAACAACGGCGAGGCAAATCCAGTTCACGCCGGTGTTATAAAGCAGTTCCTGTGATTTTATACCGCGTTCTGAACGATAGTCGCCTCTTGCGCCTAAGTAGCCGTACGTAAAACCTTTAATTTCCATGTTATCCCTCTTATTTTCTAAATATAGTAAAAATAAGTATAACATAAATATGCTGTTACGTCAACAAATATTTTAACGGAGTTCCGCTGCTTGCGAGCTGCGCCAATCCTAAAATCCAATAAACCAGTATAAATTAAATTAAAAGATTATAATTCATAAAATATTTTATTCTATACCCTTGCGCTTTCGTTTAAAAACGTGTATACTGTAAACTAAAGAAGCTGAGAAAGATGTGAAAATAAGCGCCGCCGTTCCATTGACTTGTCAGCAAAAATATGATATAATTGTCTGTAGCATTTGTGAAATTAAACAAAATGCGGGATTTCAATAGACTGCGGCATCCCCGATTCCAATCTCTGATTGGAATCGGTGTGAGTTGCTTATACTAAATCCAATAAACTGGTTTATTGGATTTTAGGGAGGGCGCTGCTGCGATAGCGCGGAACCCTGTTATAGCCAGTTAAGTTAAAAACGCTAAAGCGTTTTTAACCCGCGGCGTATATGCCGCGAACCGCCAAAGGCGGCTTGACTTGACTGCATAGTTGATTGTCCGTGCTGATGGCACGGCGGCAAGCGCCGCTTGCCGAGAAAACACTTTAGTGTTTTCAATTTAATCAGCTATATCCATTTCCTAAATGGGTAACAGTATTAGAAACTAAATCCTGAATAAGCAGGAAGCAAGTTTTGAATTAAAAGATGCCGAAAAGAGGTGTGGTTAATATGGCTTTCGAGTCTCTTCCGGGTGTCAAGGTTGCTTCGTACGCTTCGGAGCAAACCTTTGTTGTCGGAGATTTTTTCGCTGTTTACTTGAAAAGCGAGGAAAATCCGACCATCTACCGTTGGACAGAAGTTAAAAGCATAACGGAAAATAAAACCGACTTCATTATTAATGCAGCCGGAATCGTTTATAAAATTCCGAAGCTTAATATTCCCGATGAGAAAAAGCTGCTTAATTTACGCGGTGTTTTAGAGGGCGCGGCTTCCTTCAACCCCGATATCGAATATAGCCATCAGAAGCGGATTCTTCCGCCGAAATACCTCTATCTTAACGGCGACCCCGGCGAAACACCATATACTGTCAACGGTTATTATAAAGAGCGCGAGATTAACTTAAGTAATGCAATCCTGCTTAATACCCGTCTCGGAAATATGTTCAAGCTGATTGCTTTTGCGGCAATTGTATCAATATTCGCAGTTTTGCACTTTTTCTGGGGTGACACGGCTCAAAATTGGTTTTGGTTCCTGCCGATTTCGGTTTTTTCGGGAGGAATCGCGGTTATGCTCGTTTATTTAGTCTGCGCCGTTATCGCCAACTACCACTACGCTCATTTATATAAAACAGACCCCGCGCTCTCTGAAGAGATTACCTTTACGGTTTCCACAGCCGGATTCTCTGCTGTAGAAAGCCACCTTTTTACGAACGGCGAGTTTATACCGTGGGAGGAAGCGAATTATTTCATAGAAACTAATAACGTCTTCATTATTTACAAGCACAATAAAGCCGTTTTTTGGCTTCCGAAGAGGCTTTTCACCAAAGAAATTCAAATGGAAATCTCAGGTTTTATCCATGAAAGGCTCGTTCAAAAATAACGGCGGAGCTGCCGTCGGCGATTTTTCGCGAAATATTTGCCAGTATACATAGTCCTTTAACTTTAAAATATAATATTTCAAAGTTAGTTTAGTATATCTCTTTGAGAGGAAGTAAAAT
>JAITFV010000238.1 GCA_031281115.1 Oscillospiraceae bacterium
GTCAGAATCCCGGTAACATGGTATAAAGCCGCTGATGCCGATAACAATTTCGCAATCCGCGAGGACTGGATGGCGCGGGTAAAGGAAGTCGTGGATTACGCCGCAAACAACGATATGTATATAATTCTGAACACCCACCATGACGAAAGTATCTTCAAGTTTTTTAACAGCGAAATGCCGGAATCGCTGGAAGCATTTGAGCTTATATGGACACAAATTGCCGAAACATTCAGAGATTACGATGAAAAATTAATTTTCGAGGGGTTAAACGAGCCGCGCACCAAGGACAGCCGTAACGAATGGAGCGGCGGAACCAGAGAAGAGCGGCTGAACATTAATACTTACAACCAGCTTTTTGTTGACACCGTAAGAGCCACCGGCGGCAATAACGCCTATCGTGCGCTGATGATTACGCCTTATGCGGCAAGCTCGGAAACCGCAGTGATAAGAGACCTGAAAATCCCGAGGGACAGCATACGGGACAGAATTATTGTATCAATACACGCCTATACCCCGTGGGAGTTCGCGCTGAGAAACGACGAGGAAGCGGTCTCGGTATGGAGCAAGGATAGGCGGGGCGATACCGACCCGATTCACCATATGTTCAACCGTATTCACAGCACCTTTATCATTGACGGAATCCCTGTAATCATGGGCGAAATGGGTGCGAAGAACCGCGATAATGAAGAAGCCAGAGCCGAGTGGGCAGAGTTTTACGTCAGCACTGCGAAGAAATTCGGAATTCCCTGCATTTGGTGGGATAACGGTATGATTCAAGGCGACGGCGAGCTGTTTGGGCTGATTGACAGGCAAACCTACGAGTTTCATTTTCCGCTGATTATGCAAGCGCTGATGGATGCGGTATACCCGATAGGGCATGGCTATACTTTTGCTGCACGGCAGAATGAACAATTGACAATTGAAGAGCCCGAACTCGTCGAAAACGAAATCCGTTTACCGCGCGCTAATTATGATACTGTCTTGTCTTTGGTTCCCGATGAAGAGCTTTGCGATACAGCAAAAGAGTTAAAAACTCTTGTAAACAAGTTCTTATTTCCGCTTATTCCCGAAGATACAATTGTAGTCGGCGCGAAAACGCTGATAGATTTTCACGCAGATTATTGGCGGGAAGCTGTGAGCGAGGAAGAAAAAAATGAATTAAATGAACTCTATCCGAACACTGATATAATCTTAAATGTGGATTGGTTAGATATTATAGTAAGCAATATTTTCTCGGAAAAAGCAGAAAATATAATAACCGATTATCACGAATACGCTGACGAAAACGGTATAATTGCATGGGGACCTTTTGGAATTCTCGAAGGTTATAGCTATATTTTAATGGGGCAGAATATAGGGGAAGAAGTTGCGGAATTATATTTTTACCTCGTTTACGGTTATGAAGAAATATTAATCCGCAAAGGCTATAACTGGCGGGAAGACGGTGAAGGGGTTGAATATCTTGATACAACCGAAGTCGGGCGGTGGGATTATGATGCCGTGGAACAGCAATCCTATGCAATTCTCTACGAAGACCTGTTTGATACGCTCGACATCGTAAAGTACACGTTCGTCCTTGAAGACGGCAAATGGAAAATTTTAAGCATAGAATCCGTCGCATAGCGACACAACAATTGTTCATTATTAATTGCTAATTGCTAATTACTAATTATTAATCGGAGGTAAACCATGGACCCTAACGCTATTGTTCTTATTTCGGTTTTTGCGATTATTGGTTTCGCGGTGCTCATGGGCATATTGTCAAGGTTCAGAAAATGCCCGTCAGACAAGATTCTCGTAATCTACGGTAAAGTCAAAGCCGACAAAAGCGGGCAAGCCCGCAGCGCGAAGTGTATTCACGGCGGCGCGAGTTTCATCATGCCTATATTCCAGGCGTATCAGTACATGGATTTAACGCCTATTTCAATCACTGTAGACCTACGCAGCGCGCTCTCAAAGCAGAATATCCGCGTTGATGTACCCTGCCGCTTTATGGTGGGTATTTCAACCGAGCCGGGTGTTATGCAAAACGCTGCAGAAAGACTCCTCGGACTACGCCTGAACGAAATCCAAGACCTCGCGAAAGATATAATTCTCGGTCAGCTGCGTCTTGTAATCGCGACAATGGAAATCGAGGAAATCAACACCGACCGCGATAAGTTTCTGCTTGCGGTTTCCAACAACGTGGAAATCGAGTTGAAGAAAATCGGTTTGCGCTTAATCAACGTAAACGTCACCGACATCAGCGACGAATCCGGCTATATTGAGGCTCTCGGTAAGGAAGCGGCGGCAAAAGCAATCAACGATGCGAAAAAATCTGTTGCAGAAAAAGACCGTGATGGTGAAATCGGGCAGGCAGAAGCTCTGCGCGACCAGCGTATTCAAGTTGCGTCGGCAGACGCCGTGGCGGTGCAGGGTGAAAACAGCGCAAAAATCGAAATCGCGCGCTCCGATTCAAACAGGCGCGAGCGTGAAGCCGAAGCGTTAAAGCTTGCTGTGGCGGCGGAAGCAGTCCAAGCGGCAAAGGCAAAAGAAGAAGCCTACGCAGCGCAGCGCATTGCAGAAACGGCAAGGGCTGAGCTTGAGCGCGCAACTCAACAGGCGGATGTAATCGTAAAAGCGGAAATCCAAAAGAACCAACTCGAAATAGACGCAGAAGCGCAAGCCGAAGTCGTTCGCAGACACGCGAAGGGCGATGCTGACGCTATTTTCGCAAAACTTGACGCACAGGCTCGCGGCTCTAAGGAAATTCTCGTCAAGCAAGCCGAGGGGATTCGCGAACTTATTGCGGCGGCGGGCGGCGACGCAGACAACGCGGTTAAGCTGTTGATTGCTGACAAGTTAGAGGAACTTACACGTATTCAAGTTGAAGCTATTAAGAATATTAAAATTGATAAAGTTACTGTCTGGGACTCCGGTACAGCAGGCAAAGACGGCAAGACTTCCACCTCCGATTTTCTTTCGGGGCTTATGAAGTCGGTGCCGCCGCTTGGTGATGTGTTTAGGCAGGCAGGAATGGATTTGCCGAAGTTTTTGGGAGAGACGGCAATTGATAATGAACAATCGTTTTAAAAAAGCGCGGAGGAAAGCAATTATTTGAAACACAGTTAGTATTTAAACCAATTTGAAAGGACGCATATGATTTATGGCACGTGAAATTACCGCGCGTGAGCGATATGAGGGTGCGCTGCTCGGGGCAGCAATCGGCGATGCTTTCGGGTATCCTATAAGAACAATGGAGTTCAGCGAGATTTGTGAGCAGTTCGAGAAACACGGCTGCCTTGAGCTTGCTGTTAGCAAACAGACCGAAACCGCGCTCTTCACCGACGCTACGCAGATGGCGTTATTCACTGCCGATGGTATTATCTGGGCAGACAGAGAAGCTAAAGGCGGCGAAATTAATTATACTACCTACGTGTTTTATGCGTATCAGTACTGGCTTTTCACGCAGACAAACACAATCGCGGGAAAAGAATACGCCTGGCTTTTCGATACAGAAAAAAAGCGTCGTCAGTGCCGCCTGTTGAAAGCAAAGGGGCTTTATAAAAACCGCTTCAGTGACCGCGTAAGCATTGACGCGCTGCTCCGTGCGCGTGATAATCAATACGGCAGGCTGATAAACAGGGTTAATGATAACGGCGATAACGGCGGTTTAAAGCGGGTTTTGCCTGCGGGTTTGTATTTTAATTACGACTCCGAGACCGCATTCCGTGCGGGCGCAGACTTCGCGGCGGTCACGCACACTTCGCCGTCAGGTTATCTTTCGGCGGGCTGCTACTGTGCTGTAATCGCGGAGCTGATGAATGGTGAATCGCTTGAAAACGCGGTTAATATAGCCATGCGAATCCTTAAAGAGTACGAAGGACATGAGAATACATCGCTCGCGCTTGACGAAATGTTAGAAATATTAAAAGACGAAACAGTAACGCCGCGGGTGGCGGTTAGCAGAATGGGCGACGGAAAGAATGCAGAGAGTGCGCTGGCGATTGCGCTGTTTTGCGTTTCTTTGCACAACGAGGATTTTGCAAACGCAATCAGGCTCGCCGCAAATCATGACGGCGAAAGCGATGTCTGCGCCGGGCTGTGCGGAGGGCTTTTCGGGGCGTATCGGGGCGTGGATGCAATTCCGAACCGCTGGATTAAAAAAATACAGTACTATAACCTTCTTATGGACGTAGGCGAGGAACTTTTCGGGGTAACGGTGTTCAGGGAGAAGAGAGCGCCGTTTGTTCCGGATGAACCGGAAGAAAAACCCGCGAAAAAGAATACAAAAGAAAAAAAGAAAACCAAAGAAGAATTACAGGAGAAAGACGAGGGGGACAACGGAGCTTTTGAGTTTGAATAACAGCAGGGATGCCGTAAAAGGCATCCCTGTCAGCTTATATAGTCGTTTAAAACGATTATGGTTGCGGTGAAACCGCAACTCGCCGCGTAGTGAGCGAAAATTTAGATTGGATTCATTCCAA
Organism: Oscillospiraceae bacterium; assembly: GCA_031281115.1. Classification (GTDB taxonomy): domain Bacteria; phylum Bacillota; class Clostridia; order Oscillospirales; family Ruminococcaceae; genus Ruminiclostridium_E. Next base: position 4,467 of record JAITFV010000238.1, read on the forward strand.
TCTAAATTTAACTAACTATATAATCCTTTAACTTTAACTGAACGCGCTCGCAATGGCAGCAAATGCTTCTGCGAGTTCTTTGCAATCGCTGCAGAGTTTTGCGCTTTCGCCGTCGTATTTGAACGTGCTGAGGCTCGCTGTTTCGCCGCAGCCCTCACATTCGCCGCTTCCGCAAGCGGAAAGAGTGAACGTCATGGTGAAAACGAGAACCAAAGCTAAAACTATTGAAAATAAACGCTTCATTGTATGTAATTTCCTTTCTTAATGTTATAAATTAAGTATAGCAAAAAGCGGTTGAAATGTCAACCGTTTTTACTTTGTAAAAATAAATTACGCCTTAAAATCAACATCTTTGATTTCTTCGCCTTCTACCTTTTCGGCTTCCTTAGCTTCCGCTATCTGTTCCCGAATCCTCTCAAGCTCGCCTAAAATCCCCTCTTTAGAGGAGGAAAGAATATTTTTATTTGAGGAATCGGTTTTGTTGCCGATTTTGTCCCAAATGCTGTCCCGAAGTATCGCCGAAAAGCTCCAGGTGCCGTCTGCCTCTAACTTAATGCCGAAGTTTGAAACAAGATGACCGAGCCCTTTTGCCTCTGCTTGCGCCTTTAAGTCGTCAACCTGAACAACAGCGTCTTTGATTACGCCCTCATACTTTGCGGCAGTTTCTTCACAAGCCGCCATTTTTTCGAGCAAATCCGCGTCAATGAAGCAGTTGTAGCTCTTATCGGGGCAGCCGCCTGCCGCGCCGCCGTGCTGTTCGCCGCGGGTCACGACAAAGTTCATATCGCCGAACTTTTCTTTCAGTGTTTCGAGATAGGCGAGAGCGCGCTCGCTCAGCCCGTGCGGGTTTTGGTTATTGGTTTGTACCTTTAAGCTGTCGGTGTTAGGCTTTTTCGCCTCGGGTTTTTGAGTAGCCGGCTTTGCTTTTTCCTTCTCGGATTTAACACCGTTAATCATTGCGCTGTTTTTTAACTGGGTTTTGGTATAACCTTTAATTATTGGATTAACAGCCATTGTGAACCTCCTTCATAAAGTGAAAATACTTCATATATAATATCGGCAAAGAAGCGGAAAAGTTTATACTAAAATCCAATAAACCGGTTTATTGGATTTTAGGGATGGCGCTGCTGCGACAGCGCGGAACCCTGTTATCCATTTCTTAAATGGATAACAGTATTAGTTGACAGGATAATAAATATTTGCTATAATAAAGCAAACAGGAGGTGGAATCATGGGAATGACTGACAGGCAGTTTGTTTCATACCGCAGGGAACAGCTGGAAGATTACGAGGATATGCTTGAACTGGCAAAAAAAACAAAAGCAGATAAAGAACTGATTATAAAACTTGAAAAAAATGTCAAAAAAGCCAAAACCGACACTGAAGCGTGAGAAAAACATTAACAGGAGGTGGAATCATGGGAATGACTGACAGGCAGTTTGATACGTATCAGAAAGGGCTTTTGCGCGAATTAGAGAGGATTGACGAAGAAATCAAACAAAAATTCGGTGAAAAC